>CAYNWR010000301.1:0-4000 GCA_964400915.1 uncultured Burkholderiaceae bacterium | reverse complement strand
GCCGCATTGCGGCCGCCACGTGCGTACTCGGTCTTGAGCACGACCATCGGATCCTTGCCATGCATGATGACGTTGCCAGCGCGAATTTCTTGAGCGATTTTCATGGTGCATGTCCGCCCCTTTGGGGACGGCCCAGTCGAGAGATTGTTTGAGCTTGGGTCGCGCGCCGGGCCACACCCGATGTGGGGAGCCGGGCTTGGATCGCATCGTGAGACGAGGCGCCAGCGCGGAAAAAGCCCTCAATTATATGCTGGGATGGGTGACAGCAAAGTGGCTGAGCTGGCTGGCCAGATCGGCACGGCCGGCCAGGTCCGATTGCAAGCGGCGCGCGCAGCCTTGCCAGGGTTCGAGCCGATGCGCCTGCAGCAGATCACCCGGCAAAGGGGTGGCGATCATCCCGTTCCAGCGGCGGTGGGCGGCCAGCCAATCCGCTGGCGCGTTGCCCGCGCCCTGCGCCCAAGCCAGGAAGGCATCGACCTTGGCCGCATGGACACCATCGTCCTGGACGTAGGCCTGCCAGACCAGCGGCCGCCCGGCGCGCAACCCGGCGACCAGGGAATCCTCGCCTCGCACGAAATTCAGATCGCACAACGTCAGGAGCTGGTCGTAGTCGGTTTGCTTGAGCAGTGGCAACGGCACGCAAGTGCGCCACGCCCGGCCCAAGGCGGTGTGCTGGCGCGCTGCGGCCACGGCCTCTGCTGTCCGTCCGTGGGCGACCAGCAGCACGGCGCCGCAAGTGTCCGCACTGTTCAAGGACAGCAGGTCGGTCAGCGCCTGCGGCTCGTAGCAGAACAGACTGACCCAGGTGCAGTCCGCCAGTGGGGGGGCGATGTCGACGCCCATCGAACGCATGCGCTGCAGACGCTGGTCCGCAGCGGCAGCGGGTATCACCGCGGCAGTTGTGTGCCCCTTCGAGGTTCCAGGGGTCGGGTGGGGCTGCGGGCGGTGCTGGGGTGCATCCTGGGCCTGCAGCAAGCCGCCCGTTCGCGCGCTGAAGCCTGGGTAGAAGAAGTACTTGGTCAGCCCGGCGGCAGGCCCCTGCAGCTGCGGGGATGGCAGCCCGTGGGCGCGCTCGGCAAAGGCTTCGGCGCTGAGGTCTTCCAGGTTGAGCCACGCGGGGGCCGCCTGGCCGGCCGTGCGCCGCGCGTGGCAACGGCGGGCGAAACCAGCCAGGAACGACGTCGGGATGTCACAGCCAAAGGCTTCCACCAGCGCATCGGTGCTGCTTGCACTGGATTCGTCAATGGTGGACCAATCGCGAACCTGCACGTGCGGCTGTAGCTTTCCTTGCAGTTCGGGGGCCATCCAGGCCAGGGGCGACGGGTCGTCCAGCCACAAGGTGACGGTGTGTCCGGCGGCAGACAACTGTCTCGCCAGGCGCCAGCACACCCCGACATCGCCCCAGTTGTCGATCAGGCGTGCAAAGACGTCCCAGTGCAGGGCGCGTGCAGGTGGTGGGCGCTGGTGATCCATCGAGTCGCCATTGTCTCTACACTCGATTCCATGGCAGGCAGAGTACGCGAACCCGAACGCAAGCCCCAAAGCGGGCCGGCGCCACGGGCAGAACCAGACGAGACCCACAGCGCGGCCTTGCTGGCTGAGGTGGCCGCGCTGCCCGCGTTGCCAGGGGTGTACCGGTATTTCGACGCGGCTGGTGAGGTCCTGTACGTCGGCAAGGCGCGAAACCTCAAGAAGCGCGTATCGAGCTATTTCCAGAAGAACCATGGCGGCACGCGCATCGGGCACATGGTGGGCAAGATCGCCCGCCTGGAAACCACCGTTGTCCGTTCGGAGGCCGAAGCCCTGCTGCTGGAGAACAACCTCATCAAGGAGCTGGCGCCGCGCTACAACATCCTGTTTCGGGACGACAAGAGTTATCCCTATCTGAAGATCACCGGCGCAGCGCGCAAGGTCGCGCCAGAACCCACGGCCGACATCGACGCGCCGATCAACAAGTCACCGCAAGCGGAATCGTTCGCGCGGGTGGCGTATTACCGGGGCGCGGTGGACAAGCGCCATCGTTACTTTGGCCCCTATCCCAGCGCTTGGGCCGTCAAGGATTCGATCCTGCTGTTGCAGAAGGTCTTTCGATTGCGCACGTGCGAGGACACGGTCTTTGCCAATCGGACGCGGCCTTGCCTGCTGTACCAGATTCAGCGTTGCTCCGGTCCGTGTGTCGGCCTGATTTCGCAACGTGACTACGCGCTCGACGTGGCCCACGCCGATGCGTTCCTGCGCGGCGACATGCAGCGCGTGATGGACGAACTGCAGCGGCGCATGATGGATCATGCCGAGCGCCTGGAGTTCGAGATGGCCGCGCAATTGCGCAATCAGGTGTCGGCACTGTCCAAGGTGCTGCACCAGCAGGCGGTCGATACCGTGACGGATCGCGACGTGGACATTCTGGCGGTACGTGTGCAGGGTGGGCGCGCCTGCGTCAACCTGGCCATGGTGCGCGGCGGGCGGCACCTGGGCGACCGTGCCTATTTCCCCTCGCACCTCGACGAGGCCAGCAGCTTGCTGGAGCTCGATGCCGGGCCTGACGGTGTCGAGATCGCCCCGGCGGCCGAGCGCGCGGTGCTGGAGGCCTTCATTGCCCAGCACTACATCGGCGTGGCGGTGCCGCCCTCCCTGATCACGAATGTACCGATCATGCGTGAACTGGTCGACGCGCTGGGCACGCAGTCCGGTGTGCGGGTGCAGGCCGTGCATCAACCGCGTGAGCAGCGCCGAGCCTGGCTCGACATGGCCATCCAGAACGCGGATCTGCAATTGGCCCGTCTGCTGGCCGAGGAGGGGTCGCAGCAGGCGCGCACGCGCGCGCTGGCCGATGTGCTGGATCTGGCGCCGGACGACCTGGCTCAACTGCGCGTCGAGTGCTTCGATGTGTCGCACACGGCGGGCGAAGCCACCCAGGCCTCCTGTGTCGTCTTCCAGGGCCATCGCATGCAAAGCAGCGAGTACCGGCGTTTCAAGATCGAGGGCGTGACCGCTGGCGACGACTACGCGGCGATGCGCCAGGTCTTGACGCGCCGCTATGCGCGGTTTGCCACCAATGCCAATGCCGCCGCCATCACCGCAGAAAACGTGCGGGCCAACGCTGGTGCCGATGGATCGGCCGTTGGGTTGGGCGACGAAGCCGCAGGTTCTGATCCCCATCGTTTGGTCGACGCTGCAAACGACACGACAACGGAAACCGATGCACGCGAGCGCCAGCTGCCGCCCCGTGACGCTGGCGGTGAGCCTGGGGCGCCCGGCCCGGGCTTTCCGGATGTGGTGCTGGTTGATGGTGGTCGGGGTCAGGTGAGCATGGCGCGGGAGGTGTTTGAAGCGCTGGGCCTGCCGATCGGGCGCATCGTGGGTGTGGAGAAAGGCGAGGGCCGCAAGGTCGGATTGGAGGAACTGGTGTTTGCGGACGGCCGCGAGAAGCTCAGCCTGGCTCGCGATTCGGCGGCCCTGATGCTGGCGGCACAGATCCGCGACGAGGCCCACCGGTTTGCGATCACCGGGATGCGGGCGCAACGCGCTCGGGTGCGAGTGGGAGGGGGCCGGCTTGAGGACATTCCGGGCATTGGCCCCAAGCGCCGGGCGCGTCTCTTGCAGCGCTTTGGTGGCGTGCGCGGCGTCGAGGCGGCGAGTGTGGAGGACCTGATGACCGTGAACGGCATTTCAAGCGAGCTGGCCGAAACCATCTATCGGGCGCTGCGCTGAGCGGGCGCGGCTTTATGCCGCCCACGCACCTTGCTCACCGGACTTGCGACACAATCGGGACATGTTCTTCACGGTCCCGACCTTGCTGACCTGGACACGCATCGTCGCGATTCCGTTGATCATGGCTGTCTTCTACATCTGGCCCGATCGAGGGCCGGAGCGGGGGATCGCCAACCTGGTGGCCACTGTGATGTTTGTGCTGTTTGCCATCACCGATTGGCTGGATGGCTACCTGGCCCGCAAGCTCAACCAGACCTCGGCCTTTGGTGCCTTCCTCGATCCGGTGGCC
>CAYNWR010000300.1:0-4023 GCA_964400915.1 uncultured Burkholderiaceae bacterium | reverse complement strand
CGCAAGCTGGCGCAACTGGTGTACGACCGCAAGGTGAGCGGCTGGGACGACCCGCGCATGCCCACCATCGTCGGCCTGCGCCGGCGCGGCTACACCCCCGAAAGCCTGCAACTGTTTGCCGAGCGCATCGGGGTGAGCAAGAGCGACAGCTGGATCGACTACAGCACGCTGGACGGCTGCCTGCGCGAAGACCTGGAAAACAAGGCCCACCGCGGCATGGCCGTGCTGGACCCGGTCAAACTGGTGCTGACCAACTGGGCCGAGGTGTTTGGATCCGACAGCTACACCGAAGACTGCACCCTGCCCGCCCTGCCCCACTCGGCAATCGCAGAGGGGCAAACCCCGCCGCCCGACCGCGTATTCAAGATCGGCAAGGAAGTCTGGATCGAACGCGAAGACTTTGAAGAAGTGCCGCCCAAGGGCTACAAGCGCCTGACTCCTCCCAAGCTGAACCCCGACAGGTCCACAGCGTCCCCCGGCGCTGTGGTGCGCCTGAAGGGTGGCTACGTCATCAAATGCACCGGTTGCACCAAGGACGCCAAGGGGACCGTGACCGAAGTACACGCCAAGGTGATTGCCGGCACCAAGAGCGGCACCCCCGGCGCCGACAGCGTAAAGGCCAAGGCCGCGATCACCTGGGTGAGCGTGGCCAGCGGCGCAAGCGCCGAAGTGCGCCTGTACGACCGCCTGTTTACCGACCCACAACCCGACGCGGGCGGCAAGGATTTCATCGAAGCCCTGAACCCCGACAGCCTGAAGGTGGTGACGGCCTACGTCGAGCCTTCACTGGCCGCCGCCAAGCCGGACCAGAAGTTTCAGTTTGAGCGGCATGGCTACTTTGTGGCGGATCGGGTGGACCATGGCGTGGGCGGGAAGGTGGTTTTCAACCGGGTGACGGGGTTGAAGGATTCGTGGGGCAAGTGAGCCACGAAGACGGACCGAGGGACTACAGCGGCGCCTTCGTGTCATCACCCTTGCGGACGGCCAAGCCACCGACTCGTTCTACATCCACCTGCCTGACCGCGCCTCGGTTGACTCGGACGCAGTCCAAGACGGCGTGGTGCTGGACTACGACGCCAACGGCGCCCTGGTGGGCATCGACCTGCAGCACGCGAGCCAGCGCGTGGACATCAACAACCTGTCGGTTTCCAGACTGCCACTGGGGCAGCTTCAGGCCGCGTGATCGCCGTTCAAGCCCAGGCACCTGTCTGCATCAGCAATGGACGCGCGGCTTCGCACTCGTCTTTGCTTTCGGCGGGCATGTGCCAATTCGCGCATTAACCCCGCGTTAACGCCAGCGCCCAAACTTTCAATTTACGGCCGCTCGGCCGAGTAGAAGAATGCGCGCATCCACCGGAGCCCGCCGTGAGCCACATCCTCGTTCCCCCTGCCCCTGAAACCTCAGCCCTTCCCGCCGCCCTGTCCACTGCCCAAGGCGACGCCGACCTGGCGCCCCTCATCGATGCGTGCGAGCTGGAAGCCTATCCCGGCGAGGTGATGGAGCGCCGGGTGGCGCGGGGCGATTTCGATCCGCAGGGCAAGCCCGTGCTGGCGCACAACCCGCGCGGCACGCCACCACGCATCCGCTTGCGGCCGATGGCGCCGCGCAGCGGTGCGCTGGATGGCCGCACGGTGTACCTGGTGGATGTGCGCTTCATGAACGGCAAGGTGTTTCTGGAGCAGATCCAGCAGGTGTTGGCCGAGCGCTTCCCGGGTGTCAAGACGGTGCTGCGGCAAAAGCGCGGCGGCTACACCGAGGACGATCCGGCGCTGTGGCAGGAGATCCAGGACCAGGCCGCGCTGGTGATCATGGCCATCGGCCACTGCAGCACCTGTGCGCCGGCGGTCGCGGTGCATTGCGCCACGTTGGAAGACCGCGGCATTCCCACCGCACCCTTGGTCACGGGTGCGTTCACCGACCTGGTGCGGGCCGTGAGCCACAAGGCCGGCATGCCGCACCTGCGCTTCACCTTTGTGCCGCACCCCGTCAGCGGCAAGACCGCGCCCGAGATGCGGGCCTATGTCAACGGGCCCGACCCGGCGAGCGGCCTGAACGTGCTCGACGGCATCGTGGATGCGCTCACCACACCCCTGCGTCCGCAAGAGTCGGCGCGCGGCGAGCTCGACCGACCGGTGCCCCGCGTGGTGGGCGCGTCGTCTGAGGACGATCTGCTGCAGCTGTTCCAGCAAGCGTGGTGGACCGACGGCCTGCCCATCGTGCTGCCCACACCCGAGCGCGTCCAGGCCATGCTGAAAGGCACCCAACGCGCCCCCGACGAAACCATCGGCCGCATGCGCCCCACGCAGACGCAGGAGGAATGGTCCTACACCGTGGAGCAGGTGGCGGTGAACGCGGTGATGGCGGGCGCGCGGCCCGAGCACCTGCCCGTGATCCTGGCGCTGGCGGCCAGCCAGCAGACGGCGCTGCACAGCTCCACCAGCGGTTTTGCGTCGATGGTGGTGGTGAACGGGCCCATCCGGCACCAGATCCGCATGAACGCGGGCCTGGGCGCGCTGGGCCCCTTCAACAGCGCCAACGCCGCCATCGGCCGGGCCTACGCGCTGCTGTCGCGCAACCTGGGCGGTGGCGCGGTGCCCGGCATCACCTACCTGGGCACACAGGGCAACCCGCTGAACTACAACAACATCTGCTTTGCCGAGAACCAGGAGCGCAGCCCCTGGGAGCCTTTCCATGTGCAGAAGGGCTTCGACAAGGACGAGAGCACCGTGAGCATCTTTCGCGGTCGCACCTACAGCGCGCTGTTGGAGATCCGCGCAGCCACCTGGGAGCAGCAGTTGCTGAACATGGTGGGCGGCTTCACGCCGGTGCCGGGCACGGGGCTCACGCTGCTGGTGGAGCCGCTGGCGGCGCAGGCGCTCAAGGGTCGTGCCGGTTTTGCGAGCAAGCAGCAACTGGCACGCTGGTTTCAGCAACGCTCCACGCTGCCCTACGAAACCTATTGGGATTACCAACTGGTCATCAACTACATCGAACCGCTGGCCCGCAAGGGGCAGGAGCCGTTTGCCAGCTACCTGGCCCAGGGGCCGGGCACCCAGGTGCCGCGCTTTGCAGACGCCGAGAAGATCAGCACGCTGGTGGTGGGTGGCGAGAAGAACGCGTACTGGTATGCCACCGACTTCATGCACCTGGCCACGGTGTCCGTGGACGCCTGGCGCTAGCCCGGCCGCATGACGTTCAGAACACGCCGTGCCACACCTTGTCGAACGCCTCGACAAAGGCGCGTTCGGTCACCGACATCGGCCGGTAGCGGTTGCGGATGATGCGCACCTCCAACTGTTCGTCGGACTGAAAAGGCCGCACCTCCAGCCCCGCCAGCACACCCCCCGCGATGGAGGCCTGGTCCACCACCGCCACGCCCACGCCCGCCTGCGCAAACCAACAGGCGGTGGTGGAGCTGGTGCAGTCCAGATCCTTGTGCATCTGCGCACCCGCCGTGCCAAACGCGCGCCGCAGGGTCTGGCCAAAGGCTGTGGTTTCGGGCGAAGAGATCACCCGCTGGCCGATCAGATCCTTGGGGGCCACGCGCTTCTTGCGCGCCAGCGGGTGGTCGCTGCGCATCACGCAGGCCAGGCCGCAGCGGTAGCTCTTCACGGTTTCCAGATTGGGGTGATCGTGCGCGCCCAGCGCCAGGCCCAGGTGCGATTCGCGCTGCACCAGGTGCTGGGTCACCAGATCGGGTGCGCCCACGCGGACCCGGCACCCCAGGCGCGGGATCTTCAGGTACAGCTGGGCCACTGTGCGGGACATCAGGTAGGGCGCCAGGCTGGCCGTGCCCACCAGATGCAGCCGGGCCTGCCTGGGCTCGGCCAGTTCGCGGCTGGTGTCGCGCACGGCTTCCACGCCCTGCCAGAGCCGGTCGACCTGCTCGTACAGCTGCTGCGCCTCGGGTGTGGGGATCAGCCGGCCGCGCACCCGTTCGAACAACACCAGACCGCTGGCCTTGGCGGCCTGGGCCAGCACCTTGCTGATGGCCGGTGGCGACACGTGCAGCAGGCTGGCCG
>CAYNWR010000299.1:0-4044 GCA_964400915.1 uncultured Burkholderiaceae bacterium | reverse complement strand
TGGGCGCCATCTACGGCGGCAGCCGCAGCGCGATCCTGCTCAACATCCCCGGCACACCGGCATCCGCCGCCTCGTGCCTGGACGGTTACGCGCTGGCGCGCCAGGGCATGGCGGGGCGCGCCATGGGCATTGCCACCACGGGCTCGGTGCTGGGTACGCTCATCGGCATGTTTTTTCTGGCGCTGTTCACGCCCTTGCTGGGCGAGGTGGCCCTCAAGTTTGGCGCCTACGAGTTCTTCTGGCTGGCGGTGTTCGGTGTGATCATTTCGGCCACGCTCACCGGAGGCGATCCGCTCAAGGGCTGGATCGCCGGTTTTGCCGGCCTGTTCATCGCCACCATCGGCCAGGATGGCATCCATGCGTTCGAGCGCTTCTCGTTCGGCTCGCGGGATCTGGCCGGCGGCGTCTCGCTGGTGCCCGCGCTGGTGGGTGCCTTCGGATTTGCCGAGATCCTCGTGGCCATGTCCGAGCGCCGCCCGCCCGTCACGCTGTCGGCCCTCGACTCGGTGATCCCGAAGTTGCGCGACGTGTTTCGCTACTGGCGCACCATCCTGCGCTCGGGTGTGATCGGCACGTTCATCGGCATCGTGCCCGGCGTGGGCGAGGACGTGGCCGCCTGGTCGTCGTACGCGGCCGCCAAGCGTGCCAGCCAGGAAAAGGAGCAATTCGGCAAGGGCTCGATCGAAGGCCTGATGGCTGCCGAGACGGGCGACAACGCCTGTGTGCCGGGCGCCATCATTCCCGTGCTGACCTTGCAGGTGCCGGGCTCGGCGCCGGCCGCGGTGTTGATGGCCGCCATGCTGATCCATGGGGTGAAGCCTGGCCCGATGATCATGATCGAGTCGCCCCAGTTCGTGTACGACATCGTCGCCATGATGATGCTGGCCACGCTGGGCATCCTGTTGTATGGCCTCACGCTCACCAAGTTCCTGGTTCAGGTGCTGCGGGTGCCCACCACCATCATCGTGCCCATCATCATGGTGTTGTGCACCATCGGCACCTTTGCGCTGGCCTCGCGCCTGTTCGACGTCTGGGTGATGGTGGCCTTCGGCCTCTTCGGCTACGCCTTGCGGCGCCTGGGTTACCCCGTGGCACCGCTCGTGCTGGGCATCGTGCTCGGTGATCTGCTGGAGAAAAGCTTGCGGCGTGGCCTGGTGCTCTCCGATGGCGACTTGTCGCCCTTCTTCACGCGTCCCATTTCGCTGTTCCTGTTCAGCGTCATTGCGCTGGTGGTCGTGATGCGCCTGCCCTGGGTGCGCCGCTGGTGGCAGGCCCGGCGTGGGGGCGTGGCATGAACCCACTTCGGCTGGCCTTGTGCAACGAGGTGCTGCAGCCCCATGCGTTCGCCGACCAGTGCCGCATCGCGGCCCAACTGGGCTACGCCGCACTGGAGGTGGCGCCATTCACCTTGGCCGACGACCCGATGACCCTCAGCGATGCCCAGGCGCGCACCTATGCACAAATGGCCGCCGATGCGGGCATTGGCATCTCAGGTCTGCACTGGCTGCTGGTGGCGCCCGCAGGCCTGTCCATCGTTGCCGACGACGCGGCGCTTCGGCGTCGCACCGTGGCTGTGATGAAGCGCATGGTGGAACTGTGTGCCCTGATGGGTGGGCAATACCTGGTGCACGGCTCGCCCAAGCAGCGCTCGGTGCCGGCGGGTTGCAGCCCGGCGCAGGCCCTGGAGCGCGCCACGGCCTGCTGGGCCGATGCCGCGCAACACGCAGCGTCGGCGGGCCTGGTGTATTGCATCGAACCGCTGTCCACGCGTGAGACCGATCTGGTCAACACCGTCGAGCAGGCCGTGCAGGTGGTGCAGGCTGTCAACACGGCTGCCTTGCGCACGATGATCGATTGCAGCGCCGCGGGCCAGGTGGAGTCGGAGCCCGTCGATGCCCTGCTGCGAAGGTGGTTGCCCACGGGTTTGATCGCCCACATCCAGATCAACGATCCCAATCGCCGTGCAGCGGGCATGGGTGATATGAAGTTTGCTCCTATTCTGGAAGCAATCTTGGACATGCAGCAAGGGGGCCATTACCGCGGCTGGGTGGCGTCCGAGCCCTTCGACTACGTGCCCGACGGCATGGCCGCCGCCACCTACACCGCAGGCTACCTCAAAGGCTTGCTGGAGGCGCGGCGTCCGTGACGGCACCCATGCCCAACGCGCTGCCCCTGCGCCTGATCGCCATCGATTTGTTCGAGCGGCCCGTGGTGCTGCGCCTGCCGTTTCGTTTTGGTGTGGTCACGCTCACGCAGTGTCCACAAGCCTTCGTGCGTGCCGTGGTGGAGTTGCCCGATGGGCGGCACGCGCAGGGCATGGCGGCCGAGTTGATGGCGCCTAAGTGGTTTGACAAGAACCTGGCGTTGACCAACGAGGACAACTTCGATCAATTGCGCCGGGTGCTGCGTTTGGCGCAGGCGGCTTACCTGAGCGATGGCACGCCCGCAACGGCCTTCGGGCATTTTGTGCGCCACCACGCGCCCCACCAGCAGGTGGCGGCCGCACAAGGTTTCAATCCCCTGCTGGCCAGCTATGGCCCGGCCTTGGTTGACCGGGCCGTGCTCGACGGCCTGTGCCGGGCCCTGGGCCTTTCGTTCTATCAGGCCATCCGCAGCAACGCTGTGGGGATCGACACCACGTTGCCAGCTTTTGCACAGCTGGGTTCGGATTTCGATCTGGAGGGCTTTCTGGCGAGCTTGTCGCCCCGCCCGAGCATCCACGCGCGCCACACGGTGGGCCTGGTGGATGCCATCACGGCTGCTGACCTGCGCGAACGCGTGAACGATGGCTTGCCGGAGACCTTTGAGGACGTGCTGGCGGCCTATGGCCATCGGTATTTCAAGCTCAAGGTGTCGGGCCAGTTGGGCGCCGACATCGATCGCCTGTGCGCCATCGCGGCGGTGCTGGACCGGCAAACAATGCCCTACCAAGCCTCGCTCGACGGCAACGAGCAGTACCCGGACGGCGAGGCGTTTGCGCAATTGCTGGCCGCGATGCGCGCCGAGCCGCGCCTGCAGCGGCTGATGGCGTCAATCCTCTTCATCGAACAACCCATTGCACGCGCACAGGCCCTGACGGTCGACCTGGGCCACGCGGGCCTGGGCCTGCCGGTGATCATCGACGAATCCGATGGCGAGCTGGACAGTTTTGTGAAGGCGCGCGCCCAGGGTTATGCGGGTGTGTCCTCCAAGACCTGCAAGGGCTTGTACAAGTCCATCCTCAATGCCGCACGGTGTGTGGCGTGGAACCGGTCGGGTGACGCCCCGCGCGCCCCAACGGGCACCGGCCCCGCGCGCTACTTCCTGTCGGCCGAAGACCTGACCACCCAGGCAGGGCTGTCGGTGCAACAGGATCTGGCGTTGGTCAATCTGCTGGGCATCACCCACGTGGAACGCAACGGTCACCACTACGTGAACGGCATGGCGGCGCTGGCGGCGGCCGAGCAGCAGGCCTTTCTGCACGCCCATCCCGACTTGTACGAACACACCCATGGGGCCACGCGCCTGGCCATCCGTGACGGCGTGATTCGGCTCGCGTCGCTGGACACACCGGGCTTTGCCAGCGCGGCCTTGCCCGATGTCGAAGGCATGGCGCCGTTGCAGCAGAGAACAATGTCCCCGTAGCGAGCATCTCGTCTTGATGGTTTGCTATAAAAAAGAGACTACGCCCGCACCACCTCCATCAGCCGATCCAGCCCACCCGATTCGATCGAGACCATCGCCTGCTCGCGCACCCTGGGTTTGGCGTGATAGGCCACCGACAGGCCACCCCCGTCGCTGCAGGCGCTCATCATCGGCAGGTCGTTGGCACCGTCGCCCATGGCGATGCATTGCGCGGGGGTGATGCCCAGCAGCGAGGCCACTTCCAGCACCGTGCGGCGCTTTTCCGCCCCGTCGCAGATGTCGCCCCAGGGCTGATCCACCATGCGCCCGGTGAGCGTGCCGCAGGCCGGTCCGCTGTTGTCCACTTCCAAGACGTTGGACCGCACGAAGTCGATGCCCAGACGCTGGCGCAGGCGCTCGGTGAAGAAGGTAAATCCGCCC
>CAYNWR010000298.1:0-4062 GCA_964400915.1 uncultured Burkholderiaceae bacterium | reverse complement strand
CGATGCGCTGGCACCAAACTGCTGCCGGTACCAGCGCGAGAACGAGCTCAGATCCGAAAAGCCCAGCAATTGGGCGATCTCGCCCAGCGAGCGGGTGTGCTCCTGCACGTAGCGTGCTGCCAGCTCGCGCCTTATCGTCAGCACCAGGTCGCTGAAGACCTGGCCTTCCATGGCCAAGTGGCGGTGCAGGGTCCGTCTGGTGATGCCCATGAGCCGTGCCACCTGGTCCACGGTGCAGCGCCCGCGGGGCAGCAGCACCAGCACCATCTGCCGCACCTCGTCACCCACTGTCATCGTCGCCTGCTGGCGGCTTTGCACCTCCTGGCGGATGTACCTGGCCACCACCGGGTCGGCTGAGGCGATGGGTGTGTCGAGGTCGACGCTCGTGCAGACAAAGCCATTGAAGTCGCAGCCGAATTCGGGCGTTCGCCCCAGCACGCGGCGGTGCACCGAGATATCGAGCGGCGCACCGTGCGTAAAACAGATGCGGCGCGGCCGCCAGTCGGCGCCTGCAAAAAAGCGCACGGTTCTGATGGCCACGGCGACCACCAACTCCACGGCCTGGCGCGCCACGCCCGGGCTATTGAGCAGCAAATCGGCGTGCACGGTCGCGATTCCCTTCGACTCCTCGATGCGCTGAAACAAGGCCTCGTTGTGTGTACGGCCGTAGGCCATGATGGACAACAGCGCGTGCCGCACGGTGGGCTCCTCGCGCATCAGCATGCCCAGCACGCCCAGGTTGGAGACACGCCGTCCCTCAGCCATAAGCAGGGCAAACGCTTCAACGCCCGACAGCGCCGCGGAACGCTCCAGCAGTTGGCGCACCGAGTCCACGGAAATCCGCAGATCGGGATCGTCTAGCGCGTGGGCTGGCAAGCCGGCTTCACGCAGCAGGCGCCAGGGATCCAGCCCACTTTGGCGGGCGACGGCAACGAAATTGGTCAGGCTGGCTGCACGGACAAGCGTGCTCATCGGGTTTTCCCGCGGTGTCTCCGAATGCCAAATGTATGTCCCCGAATGCCAAATGGCAAGCCGAGGCCAGGCCAACAATTCGCTCATCCGGCCTCGCCGACCAACGCCCTGGAGATCATGATGAGCACCCACAGCAACTCCCATCCGGACACCCCCGTCTGCAACGCCATTCGAGCGCAGGACGGCTGGAATCCCAACTGGGAGCCGTTCTACCGGCTTGACCCGCGGTGGACCGAAAAATTCATGGACATGGCCACCTTGCCCATCCGCCAGGGGGTGCTGGACGCCAAGACCATCGAATTCATCGCGATTGCGGTTGACGCATCGTGCACACACATGTATGGCCCCGGCGTGCGTCGCCACATCCGGTTGGCACTGGAGCTGGGCGCCACGCGGGAAGAGATAGCCGCCGTGCTGCAACTCACCAGCGTGCTGGGCATACACACCATGAGCCTGGCTGTGCCCATCCTCGAAGAAGAACTGGCACACGCCCACATCCGCAACGGCTCATCGGGCCAAGCCTTTTCCACCAACTGAACACCACCCAGAGGCGACACCATGAATTTTCCCGACGACGCATTGCTGCCCGAGAACCAGCAACCCCTGGTCATACAGGTTGCCCCGTATGGCCCCGAGTTCCTGCCAGAGGATTCCGCTGACATCCCGGTCACGATGGACGAACAGATCCAGAAGGCGGTGGACTGCTGGAACGCCGGCGCTACCGTGCTGCACGTGCATTGCCGCGAGGCCGATGGCAAGGGCAGCAAGCGCCTTTCGTTGTTCAACGAGATGCTGGAACGCCTGCGCCAGGCCGTGCCCGACATGGTGCTGCAGGTCGGCGGTTCGATCTCGTTTGCGCCTGAAGGAGATGGTGCCGACGCCAAATGGTTGAGTGATGACACCCGCCACATGCTGGCCGAGCTGAAGCCCATGCCAGATCAGGTGACGATCGCCATAAACACCAACCAGATGAATATCACCGAGCTGATGAGTGCCGACGACGTTGCCGGCACCTCGCTGGCGCACCCGGCCTACCAGGCGGCCTATTCGGAAATGACCATCCCCTCGGGCCCGAGCTTTGTGTCCGAGCACCTCAAACGCCTGCAGGCAGCCGGGATCCAGCCACATTTCATGCTGGGCGACGTGGGCCAGCTCGAAACAGTCGAGCGCCTGATCCGCAGGGGCATCTACACCGGCCCCCTGGTGCTGAATTGGGTCAGCATCGGCGGCGGCGCCGACGGCCCCAACCCCTTCAACATGATGGAATTCATCCGCCGAACACCCCCAGGCGCGGTGCTCACCATCGAGAGCATCATGCGCAACGTGCTACCGCTGAACACCATGGCCATCGCAATGGGCCTGCATGTGCGCGTGGGCATTGAGGACAACCTTTGGGGCAAAAAGGGCGAGCGCATGACCTCGGTCCAGCAGGTCGAGCAGATGGTCCGTATCGCCCGCGAACTGCACCGCGAGGTGGCCACCGGCCCGCAGGCCAAGGCCCTCTATCGCATCGGCGAGCACTACGACAACGCGGACGACACGCTCGCTGCGCTCGGATGGCAACCCAACCGCCAGCCCGGGCAGCGCGGCATGCCGCTGCGCCTGGCAGCCTGAACCCCACAACAGAAACCCCCCGCTCACTCTCGCATAGGAGACAGACATGAACACCATCCACTCAGCCTCGCGCCGCGCACTCGTGCGGGCCACCATCGCCGGTGCCGCCGCCTTGACCGGCCTGGGCGTGCACGCTCAGGGCTTCCCCGACAAGCCCTTGAAAATCATCGTCGGCGCGCCGGCCGGCGGTTCGGCCGACGTGATCGCCCGCACCTTGGGCGAAGGCATCTCGCAACTCCTGGGCCAACCCGTCATCGTGGACAACAAGCCCGGCGCAGCCGGCTTGATCGGCACCCAGGAGCTGCTCAAGGCGCCGCGCGATGGCCATACGCTGATGATTGCCGTCAACGGCCTGGTCTCTGAAATCCCCCACGCAATCAAGGTGCCGTTCGATCCCATGAAGGAACTGCGGCCGGTGGCCGAACTGGCACGCACCGGCCTGTTGCTGGTGGCTGCGCCACAGGTGCCGGCCACCGATGTCAAGAGCGCGGTGGCACACATCAAGGCCAACCCCGGCAAGATCAGCTTCGCCTCCTACAGCACCGGCAGCATGTCACATACCCTGGGCCTGGAGTTCAACCGGTTGATGAACACGGACATGGTCCATGTCGGCTACCGTGGGTCGCCACCGGCCCTGGTGGACGTGATGGGCGGCACCGTGTCGTTCATGTTTGACGGCCCCGCCACCTCCATTCCACTGATCAAGGGCGGCAAGATCAAGGTGCTGGCGACCACCGCGCCGCTGCGCATGGGCGTGTTGTCCGATGTGCCGACATTTGCGGAGCTGGGCTACAAGGATCTGACCGAGGTGGTGTGGATGGGCTTGTGGACCACCCCCGATGTGCCGGCCGCCAACCAGGCCAAGGTGCGCGATGCGGTGCTCAAGGTGCTGCAATACCCCAAGGTGCGCGAGCAATTTGCCGGCCTCGGTTTGGAGATGGGGTCGGGCGCGAGTCAGGACGAACTCAGCCGCTCACTCAAGGCCGCGTCTGACAAGCAGGCTGCGCTGCTCAAGGCCATCGGCTTCAAACCGGAATAGAGGCTCGCATCGTGAAGCTGGCAGGGCGGGTGGCGCTGGTTACTGGTTCGGGCAAGGGGCTGGGCGGCGCCATTGCGCTTGCCTATGCGCGTGAAGGCGCCCGACTGGTGCTGTGCGACATTGACGATGCCGCGCTGCGCGACACACACGCTGCCGTCACCGCAGCGGGCGCACAGGTGCTCGCCCTGCACTGCGACGTGTCCGACAGTGGCGCGGTGGATGCGATGGTCGCGCAAACCGTTGCACACTTCGGTCGGCTGGACATTCTGGTCAACAACGCCGCCCGCGTGCCAACATCGCCTACCGAGACCGATCGGCGCAACCGGCACTATGCGTACGCCACGACACCAGAGGCACGGAAATCGCTGGGCATCGTGAGCGGCCTGTCCGACGACGACTGGCTCAAGTGGTGGGGCGTCAACATGCACGGCGTCTTC
>CAYNWR010000297.1:0-4069 GCA_964400915.1 uncultured Burkholderiaceae bacterium | reverse complement strand
GGTTCGTCGAGAAGGCCGCGAAGTACGCGGGCGAGCGCGTCGTCTTCGACCGCCCCATCGGCATGAACCAGGGCGTGCAGTTCCCGATCGCCGACGCCTACATGGAAGTCGAGGCGGCGAACCTGATGCGCTTCCGCGCCTGCGAGCTCTACGACGCGCACAAGCCGTGCGGCGCGGAGGCGAACATCGCCAAGCACCTGGCGGCGAAGGCGTCGTGGGAGGCGGCCAACGCCTGCCTGCAGACGCACGGCGGCTTCGGCTTCGCGCACGAATACGATGTGGAGCGCAAGTTTCGCGAGACGCGCCTGTACCAGGTGGCACCGATCTCAACGAACCTCATTTATTCGTACGTGGCCGAGCACCTGCTGGGGCTGCCCCGCAGTTTCTGACTTCTTGTTAACGCCGGACTAGAAAGAGTTCGATCGCAACAACGCCGCCACTTGGTTGTGCGTTGCCAATGCGACCGAACCCTAGCGGCCGACCACCAAGCGGATCGCCGGAAGGACCTTCTCGCTTTGATGGCGCTGCTGGAGCGCTTGCCGCAAGTTGTACTGGGCAACTTCGGTGTGCTCGGCGGCGAGCGCGCTGGCGCGCTCGCCCTGTCCGCGCTGCAGCGCGTCAAACAGCATATGGTGCTGGCGATGGGCATACAGCATCCAGTCGCGATCCATCTCCAGATGGCCTTGCATCGGCAGCATCGCGCTGGCAGGGGCGAACGGTAGCTTGTTGTTCAGCGCGATGGCTCGTTGCAGCGCCAGGTTGCCACAGGCATGCAGGATCAGGCCGTGGAAGGAGTCGTTCATCGCAGCGTAACGTGCGTAGTCCTCCACCGTCAGCGGATTGGCGGCCAGCGCCGCGTCACCTTCGTCCAGGCATGCCTGCAGTTGTGCCGCAAGTTGCCGGTTGACGCCGTGCTCGGCCACCAGCCGCGCCGCCATGCCTTCCAGATGACCCCGAACTGCAATGGCGTCGGCCACTTCTTGTGCCGTGAATTGCCGTACGACGTAGCCCACGGTGTCATTCGCCTCGACGAGCCCCTCCTGCTCAAGCGTCACGAGCGCCGCGCGCACCGGCGTGCGTGACGCGTTGAGCCGCCCGGCCAGTTGCTGCTCGGCCAATCGCGCGCCGGGCGGAAAATCACCGCGCAGGATCAGGTCGCGCAATTGCATCAACACCTTGCTTTGCAAATTCATGGCCATAAACTGTATACCAAAATATAAAAATGGAATACCATTTTGTGGTCACGACCATCGAAGAGACATTCCATGCACGCTGAACAAAACGAGCTCCTGACGCGAATTGGGCCTGGCACACCCTGCGGTTCCCTGCTGCGTCAATACTGGCAACCCGTGGCACTGGTTGACGAGTTCGATCCGCGTCTGGACCCATCCATGCGAGAGCGTGCCCTGAAGTCAGTTCGCGTACTCGGTCAAGACTTCATTCTGTTCAAGGACGATCAAGGGCGTTGGGGTTTGCTCGATCGCGATTGCCCGCACCGAAATGCAGATCTGGCCTTCGGTCGCAATGAAGGCGATGGCGTGCGTTGTCCCTTCCATGGCTGGAAGTTCGACGTCAACGGCCGCTGCCTGGACACGCCAGGCGAGCCGGTCGGCAGCAGGCTGTGCGACAGGGTCCGACAAGGCAGTTACCCGGTGACCGAGCGCAGCGGCGTCATCTTCGGATGGTTCGGGCCGGCCGACAAGGCGCCGCCGTTCCCTGCGCTTGATTGCTTCCAAGCCCCTTCCACCCACGTGTTTGCGTTCAAAGGCCTTTGGCACTGCAATTGGCTGCAGGCCTTCGAAGTTGGCATCGATCCAGCCCATGCCTCGTTCCTGCACCGCTTCCTGAACGACACCCCCCTGGCGGACATCGGCACCAACGCCGCCGGCAAACAGTTTCGAAGCGAAAGTCTGGGCACCATCGACGGCGAAAAGTGGCCAATGACCCGCGTGCTTCGTGAGTTTCATCGGCCCGATATCAACCTGGACCACAAACCCTGGGGCCTGCAGCTGACAACGCTGCGCCCACTCAACAGTGAGTTGACACACGTGCGGGTGACGCATGGCGTCTTCCCCCAGACATTTGTAATACCGCTGTCGCCGACGATGACCATCACACAAATGCATGTTCCCGTCGACGACACGCACAACTATTGGTACGCGTTCTTCACCAGCTTTGCCGAACCGGTGGACAAGGAAGCCATGCGACAGCAACGCACCAAGTTCATCGCCCTGCCGAACTACATTCCGATAGCAGGACGCCGCAACAACTGGGGATTCGATGCCAACGAGCAACGCACCCGAACGTTCCTGGGCATGGGCGAAGACGACATCAACGTGCACGATCAGTGGGCGGTGGAAAGCATGGGTTCGATTCAGGATCGCACGCGCGAACATCTGGGTACCACCGACAAGGCGATCATGGCCAATCGCAGACTGCTGCTGGCCGCAATCGAGGCCGTTCAGTCCGGGCGGACGGCGCCGGGACTGGCCGACCCGTCACTGGCCGATCAGATCGCCGGACCCGATACCGTTGATGGCATCGCACCGGCCGGCACCTGGAGCACGTGGTGGAAAGAGCAGGCCCAGGCCAAGCGCGACGCCGCTCCCTGGAGCGCTACCACAGCGCCCGCTCAGCTTGCATGACCAGTTTCGCTGAACGGTGTGGGGTGCACGACGCCGCGCGCGAGCGTGAGGTCCAGCAGACGCTCGCCCGGATTGCCGCGGCCGAATTGAGCATGGTGCGCCTGGCCTGGTGCGACATACATGGATTCCTGCGTGGCAAGGCGGTGGTGGCCTCTGCCACCGAACGTGTGTTGCGCGAGGGCATCGGGATGGTCAGCACCTTGATGCTCAAAGACACGTCGGACCGCACCGTCTACAGCGTCTTTGAGCCTGACGGCGTGCTCAGCCTGCCTGGCTTCGGCCAAGCAAACAACCTCGTGATGCTGCCGGATCCAGCGAGCTTCCGGCAATTGCCCTGGGCCCACGGCAGCGGCTGGCTGCGCGGGCAGCCCTGGTTTCAGGACGGCACTTCGGTTGAATTCGACACCCGGCGTGTGCTTCAACGGGCGCTATCAATATTGGAAGGTGCCGGCTTCGGGATGACCTGCGGACTGGAGGTCGAGTTCCACATCTACCGCATTCTTGGCACCGGCGCCCAACTCGACCCGCAGCAAGCAGCCTGGCCGGGCGAGCCACCGGCAGCCTTGGAGATGATCCACCCGGGCTTCAACTTGCTCAATGAGGTCTGGTTCGATATGGCTGAGGAGCCGTTGAACATCGTGCGGCAAACAGCCCAGGGCTTGAACATGCCGTTGTTGTCGTTGGAGCTGGAGTTTGGCCCGTCGCAAGTGGAGGCGGTTTTTGACGCCACCGATGCGATGACCGCCGCCGACAACATGGTGCTGTTTCGCAATGCGGTCAAGATGGCATTGCGACGTGCCGGTTATCACGCCAGCTTTGCGTGCCGTCCGCCGTTTCCGAACATCATGTCCAGCGGTTGGCACCTGCACCAATCCTTGGTGCACACCAAAAGCGGTAGAAATGCCTTTCGACGCGAGACGCCGGCTCCGGGGAGTACCCCGCAGGATGCCGGCCATACGCTGTCGGATGTGGGCGAGCATTACCTGGCCGGGCTGCTTGAGCACGCGTGTGGTGCGGCGGTGTTTTGCACGCCCACCATCAATGGATTTGGGCGCTTTCGGCCCAACGCCCTGGCACCTCAGTCGGTGCTGTGGGGGCGAGACAATCGCGGCGCCATGCTTCGGGTGGTGGGCGAGTGCGGTGACGAAGGCACGCGCATCGAGAACCGCATTGGTGAGCCTGCGGCCAACCCGTATCTGTACCTGGCATCGCAAATCCACGCCGGACTCGACGGCATCAATCGCCGCCTGCGAGCGCCGCAGGCCACCAATGCACCCTACGGCACCGAGGCGACTCTGTTGCCCACGACGCTGAGCGAAGCCCTGGACGCATTGACCAAGGATCCTGGCTTGGTAGCGGCCATTGGCACTGACTTCGTCGCCTACCTTCAACGCATCAAGCGATCAGAGGCCCGCCGCTACGAC
>CAYNWR010000296.1:0-4074 GCA_964400915.1 uncultured Burkholderiaceae bacterium | reverse complement strand
TAGCCCCTCGCACAGTCCTGGCGATCTGTCAGATCCGCTCAAGCCGTGCAGGCGCAATGCGGCGTACGGGTATGAACGGCGTTCCCCAAGCTTCAAGTGGACGGGCTGGCACGTGCCGGCCCCTATGCTGCGCGCGTCTTGATGGTCGCGAAGCTTGGGTTTGGCTTGCGCTGTGCTATTCGGCCTTCACATCCGCATCCTTCACCAGGCGCACCCAGAACTTGGCGTCTTCAGCCAGGAATTCGGCGAAATGCTCGGGCGAGCGCGAGGTGGAGACATCGGTGCCTTCGCGCGCCAGTGCCGGTTTGACATTAGCGCTGGCCAGGGCCAGTTGCGCGGCTTCGTACAGGCGCTGCACGATGGCGGGCGCTGTGCCGGCCGGCACGAACAGGCCATACCAGAATTCGATGGCGTAGTCGGGCACACCCGCCTCGACCATGCCGGGCAGATCGGGCACCAGGGGGCTGCGCTCACGGGTGCTCACGGCCAGGCCTCGCAGACGCCCGGCCTGCACCATCGGCAACACCGAAGGTGGTGTGCCGAAGGTCAGATGCGTGTCGCCCGCAATCACCGACTGGATGGCGGGAGCGCCACCGCGAAACGGGATGTGCTGCATCTGCACACCCGCCACCCGACCAAACAGGGCAGCACCCAGATGTGGGGCCGAACCATTGCCCGATGTGGCGTAGTTCAAGGTGCCTGGCGCGCGTTTGGCCCGTGCCACCAGATCGGCCACCGACTGGATACCGATGGCCGGGTTCACCGCAATCACCAGCGGCGAGCTGGTGAGTTTGGAAACGGGCGCCAAGTCCTTGGGGGCATAACCCAGCTTGGGGTTGAGCGCTGGATTGACCGAGATGCTGCTGGGACTGGCGATCAGCACGGTGTAGCCGTCAGCCGGCGCCTTGGCGACGGCCTCGGCCGCGATGCTGGAGCCGGCGCCTGCCCGGTTCTCGACCACCACAGCTTGGCCGAGCGCGCGGCCCAGGGGCTCCGACAAGGTGCGCGCCACATAGTCGGCCGCGCCACCCGGCGCAAAGCCGATGATGAGCTTGATGGGCTTGTTGGGGTACGGGCCAGCACCTCCGGCGGGTTGTCCGTTTGCTACATTTGTAATAGCACACAAACAAGCAGTGAAGCTCGCTATCAACCAATATTTCATAAAAACTCCTACAAAGGGCCCTGCAGGACGATCTTGCCCGTGTGAACGGCCGCCTCCATGGCGGCCCTGGCCTGCGGAAGCTGCTCGAATGGCAGCACCCGATCGATCAGCGCCTGCATCTGGCCCTGCGCCATCAGCGGCAGGATGTCGCGCACAAAGCCCGGCACGGCAGCGGCTTTCTGCGCCGGCGTTCGCATCTTGTTGGACACCCCGAACAGGGTGAGGCGCTTGGCATGCAGGGCCTGCAGATCGAGCTCGGCATGCAATTGGCCGTCGACATAGCCCACCATGGCCAGGCGCCCCTCAAAGCCCATGCAGCGAATGGCTTCGGCGAACTGCACGCCTCCCGCCGCGTTCACGACCAGATTCACACCAGCACCAGCGGTGGCCTGCATGACGGCGTCGTGGAAATCGCCTTGTCGTGTGGGGATGGCCAGATCCAGCCCCAGGGCGCTCAGACGCGCCAGCTTGTCGGCCGAACCCGAGGTGCCGATGACCCGCGCGCCCAGCGCCTTGGCCATCTGCAAGGCATTGGTGCCCACACCAGAGGTCACTCCTGTGATGAGCATCCAGCCGGGCTTGCCGGCATCGCTGGCTGCCCCCACCCGCAAGCCGCCCTGCTGCACCAGCATGTCGTAGGTGACCAGCCCGGCCAGGGGGACACAGGCCGCCTGCTCCCAGCTCAAGCCCGTGGGCACGGGCATGAGCTCGCGGGTGTCCATCAGCACGTACTCGGCAAATCCACCGGCGCAGCGCGCCATCACGCGGGCACCCAGCGCCGTGGTGGACGCAGAGGCTGTGCCATCCAGGCCTGCGCCACAGGCCACCACCTCACCGGCGGCTTCCATGCCGGCGGGTTTGGAGGTGCCCGGCTTGGACAAGCCATGCCCGAGGATGAATTCGCCGCGGTTGAGGCTGGCCGCGCGCATGCGCACCAGCACCTGCTCGGGGCCCGCGGCAGGCATGGGCACGTCCCGCAGCTCCAGCGTGGCGCCATCGTTGCCATTGACCAGCCACCAGGCCTTCATGCTTGAGTCTCCCCAGCCATCATCGTTCAGACCCCCTTGAACACGGGTTTGCGTTTTTCCATGAAGGCTGTGCGGCCCTCGGTGTAGTCTGCGCTGTCAAAACACGCACGGATCATGCGCTGGCACAACTCGCGGTCCACCTCGGGCGAGGCCTTGAGCACCTGCGCGGTGATGGCCTTGCCCGCGCGCACCGTCAAGGGCGCGTTGTCGGCCAGCGCCTGCGTGTATTCGGCCAGCAGCGCGGGCAAGTCCTGCGGCGCCGCGCTGCGGTTGATGAGGCCCAGGCGCAGCGCTTCGGCCGCGTCGATGCGCCGTGCCGTGAAGAACAGATCCTTGGCCGCGCCGGGACCGATCAGATCGACCAGGTTCTTAATGGCCGAATAGCGATAGCCCAGCCCCAGGCGGGCCGCCGGCACCGAGAACACCGAATCGGTGCTGGCAATGCGCAAGTCGCACGCAATGGCCACGTTGACACCGCCACCAATGCACCAGCCGCGGATACACGACAAGGTGGGCAAGGGGCACTCCTGGATGGCCATGAGTGCGGTTTCGGCCATTTCCTCGTAGCGCGTCACGGCCGCGCGCTGTGCGCGCTGATCCTCGAACTGCGAGATGTCGGCCCCCGAGACAAAGGCCTTCTCGCCCGCACCCGAGAACACGACCAACCGCAGGCGCGCATCGACCGCTGCCTGGTGCAGCAACGGGGGTACGGCCTCCCACATATCGACCGACAGTGCGTTGTGCCGCGCAGGGTTGTTGAAACGGATGTGCAGCGTGCTGCCGTCCACCCAGGTCTGCACCCGTTCGGTGGGAGCGGCATACGGAGCCGGCACGGCGCCAGGGGTAATGGATGGCTCGGTCATCAAAAGACGTCCTCTTGTTTCATGCGGTCGATGGCATCCGCCGTGTAGCCCAGTTCGGCCAGAACCTCGCGGGTGTGTTCGCCCCGCCGTGGCGCAGCGCGCACGATGCGACTGGGCGTGCGCGTGAGGGACATGGGCTGGCCCACAAGCCGCTGGGCGCCGTGGTGCGGCGACACCACGTCCTGCACCAGCCCCAAGTGCTGCACCTGCGGCTCCTCAAACACCTCGCGCATGTTGTTGATGAGGCCGCAGGCCACACCCCCGTCATTGAACTCGCGCACCCAGTGGGCACGGTCCTGGGCCGCCAGGCGTTCGTTGATCGCGGCGTTGAGCGCATCGCGGTTCACCGAACGGCCGGCCTTGTTGTGAAAGCGTGGGTCATCGATCCATTCGGGCGCGCCGAGGATGTTGCAAAAGCGCTCCCAGATCTTGGAGCCGAACACAGCGATGTTCATGTAGCCATCGCGCGCCTTGTAAACCCCCGTGGGGATGCTGGTGGGGTGGAAGTTACCGGCCTGGACGGGCACCTCGCCGTCGATCGTCCAGCGCGCGGTCTGGAAATCCATCATGTAGACCATCGCCTCGAGCAGCGAGGTGTGCAGCCATTGCCCGCGCCCCGATTGCTCGCGCTCGAGCAAGGCCACCAGAATGCCCTGCGCGGCGAAGATGCCCGCGCACAGGTCGGCAATGGGCAGGCCCACACGCATCGGCCCCTGGCTCGGGTCGCCCGTGACCGACATGAGGCCCCCCATGCCCTGCGCGATCTGATCGAAACCCGGCCGCTGCGCCAACGGCCCGCTTTGCCCGAAACCCGAAATGCTTGCATAGACCAGGCCCGGGTTCTGCGCGGCCAGGCTGTCGTAGTCGACGCCCAGGCGCGCCTTGACGTCGGGTCGAAAGTTCTCGACGACGACATCGGCGGTTTCGATCAGGCGCTTGAGCGTTGCGATCCCCTCGGGCACCTTGAGGTTCAGCGTGATCGAGCGCTTGTTGCGGTGGGTGAACTGGTAGTCCGAGCCGT
>CAYNWR010000295.1:0-4126 GCA_964400915.1 uncultured Burkholderiaceae bacterium | reverse complement strand
GCTCGAGGTTTCGGCGGCTTCCAGGGCCTTGACCTGACCCTGCCCGGACAGCACGCCGAAGTAGGCCGAGCGGGTGGCCTGCGCCACCGTGCGCTGCGTGGCCTCGACATCGGCGCGTGCCTTGTCTTCCAGGGCCAGGGTTTCCTTGACGCGGTTCTCGATGGCGTAGCCCGCAAACAAGGGCCAGGACATGGTCACGCCGATCTGGCCAAGGTTGGTGCGCGAGGTCAGCGCCGAGCTCGTGCTGCCCTGGTCGTTGCGCGTGATGTTGTAGCTGGCGGTCGCGTCGACGGTGGGACGTCGACCGGCTTCGGCCTTCTTCGTCTCCAGGCGCGCAACCTCCAGCCCGATGCGGGTCTGGGCGATGCCCGGGTGGAACTGGTCGGCCAGGCGCACCCATTCGTCGACATCGGCGGGTGTGGGTGGGCTCAGGGCAAGCGGCTGGGCCAGGGGCCGCGGCGCCACGTTGGTTCGGCCCACCAGTTGATCGAGGGCCAGCTTTTTCACGCGCAGATCGTTTTCGGCCGCGATTTCCTGGGCGATGACGAGGTCGTAGCGCGCTTGCGCCTCGCGCGTATCGGTGATGGTGGCGGTACCGACTTCAAAATTGCGCTTGGCCGAGGCCAGTTGTTCAGCGACCGCGGTCTTGAAGGCGCGCACAAAGGTCAGGCTGTCCTCGGAGGCCAGCACATCGAAATAGGCCTGCGTCACGCGCACCAGCAGATCCTGCTCGAAGGTCAGCAACTGCGCTTCGGCAAGCACACCCTGGCGCTTGGCCTGTTCCCAGGTGGCGACGTTGGCAGGGCGGTACAGCGGGTGCGACGCCACGAGGGTCAGGCTCTGGGTGCCGTAGGCGCGGTCGATGCGTGGGTTGTTCAGATCGAACTGCGAGCGCGACACCCCGGCCTGCAGGCTGAGGGAGGGCAGCACGCCGGCGCGCGCCTGCTCGGCACGGGCGAGCGTGGCGTCGTATTGCAGGCGCGCGGCGCGGTAGGCCGCGTCCCAGTTGCGGGCCGATTCGTACAGCTCCACGAGGCCCTGCGCGTGCGCCGGCCCCGCCAGGCACGCCAATCCACAGGCCAGGGCTGCAAGGGTCTTGCGAAACGGCTTCATGTCGATCCTTCGAGGAATTTTTGTTCAAATTGGCAGATAGCGAGGGTCAATCAATCGTTCTTTGCTATCGTTTTAGTATCTAGGCACTTGTGCGTCGCGCTCGACCGACCAGGCATCGATGCCGCCGGCGATGTTCGCCAACTGCGTGAAACCCTGGCGCGCCAGAAACAGCGCCACCTGCTGGCTGCGCGCGCCGTGGTGGCACAGGCAGGCGACGGGTGCCTGGGGGTCGAGTTCGGCCAGGCGCGCCGGCACGCTGTTCATCGGAATGGTCAGCACCTGTACGCCAGGCACATCGCCGACATGGGCCGTCTGCACCTCCCAGGGCTCGCGCACATCCAGCAGCATGGCGGCCTGGCCGTGCGAACGATCGCCAATCGAATCGAGCCATTCGGACAACTGCGACGGCCGTATCTGGGTCACCATGGTGGGCCAGACTCAGAAAACAAATCGCGAGCGCTGCGCAAACCCGTGCAGGCGTGGGGCCACGGTGTCCCAGGGCTGGCGCGTGACGGCTTCACCAGAGGCCATGGTGGTGACGACGGTGGTGCGCATCATGGGCTCGTCGCCCACGATGGCCGCCAATCGTCCACCGGGTCGAAGCAAGGACAGAAGTTCTGGCGGAATCTCGCTGACCGAGCCACTGAGCAGGATCACGTCAAACGACTTCGCCGGCCAGGCCTGGGTGACCAGGCTGGCGGCATCGCCCACACGCACCTGAACGTTGGCAACACCGGCCTCGCTCAGGCGCGCCGTTGCGCTGGCGGCCAGGGCCTGATCGATTTCGTAGCTGATCACGTGGTGCCCGTGGTGTGCAAGCAAGGCCGCCATGTGGCCGCTGCCCGTGCCGATTTCCAGCACGGCCTCGTGGGGCTGCACCTGCAATTCCTGCAGCAGACGCGCCTCGACGCGCGGCGCCAACATCACCTGTCCCTGGGCAATGGCCTTGTCGTCGCCCGCGCCCAGGGGGATTTCCATGTCGACAAAGGCCAGCGCGCGCCGCCCTTCGGGAACGTAGTGCTCGCGCTTGATGTGGGCCAGCGTGGCCAGCACCCGCGGATCGAGGACGTCCCAGGGACGGATCTGCTGTTCGATCATGTTGAAGCGGGCGGTTTCGAGGGTGGCGGCGTCGATCATGGCTGGGTCTCGGGAAAAGCGGGAGGTCGTCAGGCGTCCATTTTAGAAGTGGGGCGGGCTTCGATCGCGGGCGGCGACTTGCCGCGCCAGACGCGGCCGGCCCAGGCGGCCAGATCGTCCAGGTAGCAATACGCGACCGGAACCACAACCAGCGTGAGCAGCGACGAGGTGATCACCCCGCCGATGACGGCCTGACCCATGGGCGCGCGCTGTTCGCTGCCTTCGGTGAGGGCAAAGGCAAGGGGCACCATGCCGAAGATCATGGCCAGGGTGGTCATCAGGATGGGCCGCAGGCGCACGCGCGCTGCCAGCAAGAGGGCTTCGTTGCGCGGCAAGGGTTCGGCGGGGCGGCCTTGTTCGTCGATGTGCGGCGCGCGGGCGCGGATCGCAAAATCGACCAGCAGGATGGCGTTCTTGGTCACCAGGCCCATCAGCATCACCACACCGATCACCGAAAACATCGACATCGTGGAGCGGAACATCATGAGCGCCAGCACCACGCCGATCAGGGTCAGGGGCAGCGAGCTCATCAGGGCCAGGGGCTGCAGGAAGCTCTTGAACTGGCTCGCCAGGATCATGTAGATGAAGATCACGGCCATGGCCAGCGCCGAAACGGCGTAGCCGAAGGATTCCTGCATGTTCTTGGTCGAGCCGCCGAACTGGTACCGGTAGCCCGGGGCGAAGGTGGTGCCTTCCAGCAACGCGCGGATGTCGGCGGAGACCTCGCCGGCTGAGCGGTTGTACACATTGGCGTTGATGGCCACTTCGCGGGTGAGGTCCCGCCGGTTGATCTGGTTGGGTCCGGTGCCGTCCTGCACGCTGGCCACCTGCTGCAAGCGCACGATGCGGGTGCTGCCGTCGGCCGCAGCGCCCACAAAGAAGGGCAGGCGTTCCAGATCCTGCGGCGAATTGCGCGCATCGCGCGCCAGGCGCACGTTCACGTCGTAGGTCTGATCGTCGCTGGCGCGCCAGTTGCCCACGGTCTGGCCCGCCACCAGGATGCGCATCGCCGAGGCGATCTGGCCCACCGAGAGGCCCAGATCGGTGGCAACGTCGCGTTTGACCTGGATGTCCACCGTGGGCTTGTCGGGCTTGAGGCTCGAATCCAGATCCACCAGGCCCGGAATCTGCTGCAGGCGGGGCAGCAGCTGGCGCGTGAGGCGCTCGAGCTCCTGCAGATCGGCGCCCTGCAGCGAAAACTCGATCTGCTTGTTGCCGCCGACCGAATCGAGCAGGCCCACATGGGTGACGGTGATGCCCGCGACCCGCGCCAGGCGCTCGCGCAGGATGCCCGCCATCTGGTCCACGCTGCGGGATCGATCCTTGCGATCGACCAGCCGCACGTAGATGCTGGCGTAGATCTTGCCCTGCGCGTTGCCCGTGTTGATGGTGGCCAGCGTGTAGCGTGTTTCGGGGAACTCGCGCAGGATCGAATCCACCTGACGGGCCTTGGCTTCGGTGGTTTCCAGCGACGAGCCCACAGGGGTGTAGAAGTTCACCGACAGCTCGGAGAAATCGGCCTTCGGCACGAATTCGGTGCCCAGCAGCGGCGCCAGCGCGGCGCTGGCCACCAGGGTCGACACGGCAATGGCCACGGTGGCGAGCCGGTGCACCAGCGACCACCTGAGCAGGCCCTGGTAGGTGCGCGACAGCTGTTCGGTGGCCGATTCGAACCAGCCCGTCACCCGCCCGATGCTGCGGTCGTACCATGAGCGCGGCCCGGTCGGTGCCTGACCGTGCGTGTGGATGCTGGGGTCGTGCCAGATGCTGGAGAGCATCGGATCGAGTGTGAAGCTCACGAACATCGAGATCAGCACCGCGGCCACGATGGTGATGCCGAACTCGTGGAAGAACTTGCCGATGATGCCGCCCATGA
>CAYNWR010000294.1:0-4130 GCA_964400915.1 uncultured Burkholderiaceae bacterium | reverse complement strand
CTACGAAGGCACCCACGACGTGCATGCCCTCATCCTTGGGCGGGCCCAAACCGGCCTGCAGGCCTTCTTTTAGAAGTTTTCAGATCAAACTGGCCGATAGCGAGCGTCTTGCCTCAACAGTTTGCTATTGTTTTTGAATGAGCCTCGCCAGCAGCGCCATCACGGGTGAGTTGCGTGCGGTGCTCACCACGCTGGCCTTGCCGCCGCTGGCGGTGTTGTTGCCGCTCGCCCTGGGCCTGATGCTGGCCGCCACCGTGCGCCACCGCCGCAAGGGCCTGCTCCTGAGCAGCTTGTCGCTGCTCACGCTGTGGTTGCTGTCGACCCACGCGGTGGCGATCTGGCTGTCCACCGCTTTGCTGGCCTCGTATCCAACCCTCACGCCGGCCGATGTGCGCGCCAGGGGCGCCCAGGCCGTGGTCGTGCTGGGCGGGGGCATCTTGCCAATCGCGCCCGAATATGGGAATGAGCCCCAGCCCAACCTGTACACGGCGCCGCGCATCACCTATGGCGTGTATCTGGCCAGGGCGACGGGCCTGCCCCTGGCCTACACCGGCGGCGTGGGCCATGGTGCCTCCGACGGCGCCACGCCCGAGGGCGATGCGATGGCGCGCTTTGCGCAGCGCATGTATGGGGTGTCCATGCGCTGGGTGGACAACCAGGCTCGCGATACAGCCGAAAACGGCTTGTACATGGCGCAACTGTTGCATCGTGATGGTGTGCGCCGCGTGGCGCTGGTCACCCATGGGTTTCACATGCAACGCTCGATCCTGGCGTTTGAACGCGCGGGCCTTCAGGTGATTCCGGCGCCGACCGCCCTGCTGGTCCCGATCGAGTCCACGGGGGTCGAATGGCTCCCCAGCGCCATGGGTCTGCAGTGGTCGCGACTGATGCTGCGCGAATGGCTCGGCTTGCAGGTGGCAAGGTCGCCTTGATCGGGCGCTTTTGAAAGCGCCCCTGGCCCACCCGCGCCACGACATCCATCGCCAAACGCTGATATAGTTCGCTGCGGTACTAACCAGTCAGTCAGTAGTCATCCGCCTCCGATGTGGCCGCCCACCTTGCCCAACAAAGGCCCTGAGGCCGGCGTTGACGCGCCCATCGACAACACGCCCTTGCGCACCCGCCGCAAGGACGCACGGCCTGGGCAGTTGCTTGACGCGGCCCTTGCCCTTTTTGTCGAGAAGGGCTTCGCCGCCACACGGGTCGAAGAGGTCGCGGGCCACGCCGGGGTGTCCAAAGGCACCTTGTTCCTCTACTTTCCCAGCAAGGAAGACCTGTTCAAGGCCGTGGTGCGCGAGAACATCTCGGGTCGCTTCACCGAATGGGCGTCCATGATCGACGGCCACACCGGCAGCACCCCCGATCTGATGGCCGTGTGCCTGAAGAACTGGTGGCAGCGCCTGGGTGCGACACGGGCGTCGGGCATCACCAAGCTCATGATCAGCGAGGCGCGCAACTTTCCCGAGCTCGCAGCGTTCTACGAGCAGGAGGTGATCCGGCCGGGGCTGGACCTGTTGCGGCGCGTGCTCAAGCGTGGCATCGAGCGCGGTGAATTCCGTCCGATCGATCTCGACCAGGGTGTGTATTGCGTGCTGGCGCCGCTCATCTATCTGATGATGTGGCGACACTCCTTTGGCGCCTGTTCGCTGGCCAGCCCGGCGCTTGATCCCGAACGGTTCCTCGCGGTGCAACTGGACACGCTGCTGCACGGCATCTGTGTGGCTGCCCCCATCGACGCGCCTGGCCTTGCATCCTGCCCGAATTCCCCACCCCCTTCTTCGTCCAGATCATGAAACGTTGGATTCCCTGGGTCGTCGGCCTGATGATTCTTGGCGCCCTGGCCGCCGGTGTCGCCCGCGCCATCGCTGCGCGCAAGGCGCAGCAAGCCACCGCGGCCGCCGCTGTGCAGAGTGCGCCTCTGGTCATCGACATTGCGCCCAGCGATGTCGTGACGGTCGAGGCCCGCACGGTGGTTCGCACCCTGCCAGTGTCGGGGAGCCTGAAGGCGGTCAACGCCGTGTTCGTCAAGGCCAAGGCGGCCGGTGAGCTGGTGGGGCTGCGCGTGCGCGAGGGTGAAGCCGTGAAGGCCGGCGAGGTCATCGCCCGGATCGATCCCAGTGACCATGAAGCACGCCTGCGGCAGGCGCAAGAGCAGGCCGATTCGGCCAAGGCCCAGATCGACAACGCCCAGCGCCAGTGGGACAACAACAAGGCGCTGGTGGACCAGGGCTTCATCAGCAAGACCGCGCTGGACACTTCGTGGAACAACTTCGTGGCCGCGCAGGCGACCCACAAGGCCGCGCTGGCCAGTGTCGAATTGGCGCGCAAGGCCCTGGACGACACCTGGGTGCGCGCGCCCATCGCCGGTTGGGTGGCGCAGCGACTGGCGCAGCCCGGCGAGCGGGTGTCCGTCGACGCACGGGTTGTCGAGATCGTCGACCTCGGCCGCATGGAACTCGAAGCCGTGCTCAGCCCTGCCGACGCACTGGACGTGCGCGTCGGCCAGATGGCCACGATCGAGGTCGAAGGCAATGGCAAGGCCCTGCGCGCGCGCGTGGGGCGCATCAACCCCAGCGCGCAATCGGGCAGCCGCGGCGTGCTGGCCTACCTCTCGATCGAGGAAGCAACGGGCCTGCGTCAGGGCCTGTTTGCGCAGGGGCGGATCGAACTGGGCACGGTCAGCGCCACCGTGCTGCCGCTGACAGCGGTGCGCACCGACCGCAGCGAACCCTATGTCATCGCCATCGACGCCGGGATGGCCCAGCATCGCCGCGTGCAGGTGGGCGCACGCGAGGAGCGCCAGGGCGAGACCTACGCCGCCATCGAGGGCCTGGCCGCCGGGACGCGGGTGCTGCGCGGCAGCGCCGGGGCGTTGCGCGACGGCACCGCCGTGCGGACCAGTGCCGGGGACGCCCCACCGGGTGTTCGCAGCCCGGCCGCGGCAACGCCCGCCTCCTCCGTGGCGCCGGTTGCGGCCAAGCCCTGAGCCAGCCGTCCCATGTGGTTCACCCGCGTCAGCCTGCTCAACCCCGTCATGGCCACCATGGTCATGCTGGCTTTTGTCGTGCTGGGGGCGTTCTCGTACCAGCGCCTGCGCGTTGATCAGTTTCCGAACATTGATTTTCCGGTGGTGGTGGTGACGGCGGACTACCCCGGTGCGTCGCCCGAGGTGATCGAGACCGAGGTCACCAAGAAGCTCGAGGAAGGCGTCAACGCGATCGCCGGCATCAATGCCCTCACCTCGCGCAGCTACGAGGGCACGGCGGTGGTGATCATCGAGTTCCAGTTGCACATCGACGGCCGCAAGGCCGCCGAGGATGTGCGCGAGAAGGTCGCCTCGATCCGCCCGAACTTTCGCACCGAGGTCAAGGAACCAAGGGTGCTGCGCTTTGATCCGGCCAGCCGCGCGATCTGGTCGGTCGCGGTGCTGGGTGCGGCCCAGATGTCGCCGGTCGAGCTCACCAACTGGGCCGAGCAGACCCTCAAGAAGCGCCTGGAGAACGTGCGCGGCGTGGGCGCGGTCACGGTGGTGGGCGGCACGCGCCGCGAGGTCAATGTCTACCTGCGGCCCGATGCCCTGGAAGCGCTGGGCGTGACCGTCGAGCAGGTGGCGTCGGCCCTGCGCAGCGAGAACCAGGACGCACCCGTGGGCACCCTGCGCTCGCTCACGCAGGACCGCGTGGTCCAGCTCGACGCCCGGGTCCTGCGGCCCGAGGAATTCGGCCGCATCGTGGTGGCACGCAAAGGCGGCGTGCCGATCCGCCTGAGCCAGGTGGCCACGATCAACGACGGTGCACAGGAAATCGAGAACCTCGCCTTGTACAACGGCGAGCGAACCCTGCTGCTGTCCGTGCAGAAGGCGCAGGACGAAAACACCATCGACGTGATCGACGGCTTGCGCAAGACCCTGGACGACATGAAGGCCCAGCTGCCAGCGGGTGTGCGGCTGGAGCCCATCGCCGACGGGTCGCGCCCGATCCGTGTAGCGGTGGACAACGTGCGGCGCACGCTGATCGAGGGGGCGGTGCTCACGGTGCTCATCGTGTTCCTGTTTCTCAATTCCTGGCGCTCCACGGTGATCACGGGCCTGACCCTGCCCATCGCGCTGGTGGGCACCTTCCTGTTCATGT
>CAYNWR010000293.1:0-4142 GCA_964400915.1 uncultured Burkholderiaceae bacterium | reverse complement strand
TATGGACTGCGCCGCCTCCAGGTTGGTCTTGAAGATGGTGTCGTCGAAACTGCGGGCGCCGACGAAGGCACCGGTGTTCACATCCACCGTGGTCAATGCCTCGGTCTGATCGACGATGAGGTAGCCCCCCGACTTGAGATCGACCCGGCGCGCCAGCGCACGGGCAATTTCCTCATCAATGCCGTGCAGATCGAAAATCGGTCGCTCGCCTTTGTAATGCTGCAGCTTTTCGGCCGCCTGGGGCATGAACTCGCGGCCAAACATGTTCAAACGTTCGAACTGTTCGCGCGAGTCGATGCGAATGGCGTGGGTTGTCTCCCCGGCGAGGTCCCGCAACACGCGCTCCAGCAGGCTGAGGTCCTGGTGCAGCAGGCTGCGCGCCGGCAGACGCGTCGAGGCATCGCGAATCCGGTCCCAGACCTTGCGCAGGTACGCAATGTCGTCAGCAAGCTCCGCGTCGGTGGCGTCTTCGGCATTGGTGCGCACGATGTAGCCGCCACTGGTGTCACCGCGCGCGCTGACGATGTTCTGAAGGCGCGAGCGCAAGGATTCGCGGACACCGCTGGATATCTTCTGCGAGATACCGATGTGCCGGTCCTGTGGCAAGAACACCAGCAGGCGCCCGGCGATGCTGATTTGGGTGGAAAGGCGGGCGCCCTTGCTCCCGATTGGATCCTTGATGACCTGCACCATCAGCGCCTGGCCTTCAAAGATCTGGCGCTCGATGGGTACGGTCGCGCTGCCGCCGGCGCGTGGTGGGTGAGGCGCCTCGCCCGCCGGCTCGATGTTCGCGGCGTCGAGAATGTCTGCCACGTGCAGAAACGCCGCTCGCTCCAAGCCAATGTCGATGAAGGCCGACTGCATGCCCGGCAACACCCGCGCCACCTTGCCCAGGTAGACGTTGCCCACGAGCCCGCGCGCCAGCGGGCGTTCGACATGCAGTTCCTGCACAGCGTTGTTTTCGACGACCGCCACGCGGGTTTCCTGTGGCGACCAGTTGATCAATATGTCTTGTTGCACCGTCATGACGGAGTGTCCAAGTTCCAACCAGCGATGTCCCGCAACAACACGCAGGTGTCGTACAGCGGCAATCCCATGATGCCAGAGTAGCTGCCCGTGATGTGCTCGATGCGCGCGGCCGCGCGCCCCTGCACCGCGTAGGCACCGGCCTTGCCGCGGCTTTCGCCCGTTGCCACATAGGCGCGAATCTCTTTGGCTGTCCAGCGTGCCATGCGCACCTGCGAAACCGACACGCGGATGTCGTCCCGGGCGCCCCATGCAATGGCAACTGCCGACAACACGCGGTGCGTTGCGCCCGAGAGTTGCCGCAACATCTGACGGGCGTGGGCGTCGTCACGTGGCTTGCCAAGGATCTGCCGACCGAGCGCCACGGTGGTGTCGGCGCAGAGGATGGGGGCAAGCGGCCAGCCCCGGACAGCCAGCCTGGCCCGCGCCGCTTGCAGCTTCAGCAGGGTGACGCGCCGGACGTAGCGGGCAGGCGCTTCGCCCGGCAGCGCCATTTCCAAGGCCTCGGCGTCTTCCGCAGGATCGGGCAGCAGCAGGCGATGCGCGATTCCCAATTGACCGAGCAGTTCGCTGCGCCGGGGGCTTTGTGAAGCCAGGTAGACAAAGCCCGCGAAGGTGGAACCCATTTGACGATGGCTACAGGCCAGTGTTTGCCGCTATTCGCGGTGATAGGGGTGCTTGGCCCCGATGGACCACGCCCGATAGAGCTGTTCGACCAGCAGCACCCGCGCAAGCGCGTGCGGCAGGGTGAGGTCCGACAAGCGTATGCGCTCGTGCGCCGGAGAATCGCGCCAATGGGGCTCGATCCCATCAGGCCCACCCATTACAAACGCGACGTCCTCACTGCTTTCTCGCCATCGGGTCAGGCGCCCGGCCAATTCCAGCGTGTTCAGGGCCGTGCCGCGCTCGTCAAGCATCACCACGCGGGCTCCCTTGCCGGCGTGGCGGCTCACGGCATCGGACAGCCGTTCGCGCTCATGTTCGAGTGTTTGGGCACGTGTGCGGCCCGCCGTCCGGGCCTCGGCCTTGACAGGAACCAGCTCCAGGCGAAGTTCTGGCGGAAACCGCTTGCTGTAGTCGTCGACGGCTGCCTGGGCCCAAGGGGGGAGTCGCTGGCCGACGGCCACGACCACAAGCTTCATCGGCTGGCAGGCGTCTTGACGGCTTTGCGCGCTGATGCCGCACCCGCAGCGCGCGCTGGTCTGGCCTGGGTCGTCGCCGGGCGGCTTGCCTTTTTTGCCGGCGGGTTCCTGCCGACAGCGGCAGTGGGCCGACCGGGCTGGGCCGTCCTCGAACTGGAAGCCGAAGCGGTGGTCCTGCGCGCGGTGGCCGGCTTGGATGCCTTGGCAGGCATCGCGGGCGCCACGGGTGTGTCGGCCACTTTGCGGGACTGGGTTTGTCCACGGGCCTTGGCGACGCCTTTCTTGGCGGTGGCGCCCAGGCGCACGTGCACCGGCTTTTCGCCCCACAGTTCTTCGAGGTGGTAGTACTGCCGGATGGCCGGCTGCATGATGTGAACCACTGCAGGCCCGCAGTCGACGATGATCCATTCGCCGTTTTCCTCGCCCTCCACCCGCGGTTTGGCAAAGCCCGCTTCGCGCACGGCATCGCGCACGCTGGACGCCAGTGCCTTGGTTTGGCGGTTTGACGTTCCCGACGCGATGATGACCCTTTCGAACAGGGGCGACAGGGTTTCGCTGTTGAACACCTGGATGTCCTGCGCTTTCACGTCCTCCAGCCCATCGACGATGGCGCGTTGCAGTTTCTGGACTTGGCGTTGGGCGGTGGTTTCGGAGGTCATCAGGGGGTCAAATACAAGCGATGCTCGGCAATATAGCCTGCCACGGGCGCGCCGACCAGGGCTTCGATCGGCTCGTTGCGCGCCACCCGGGCGCGGATGTCGGTGGCGCTTTCAGGCATCAGGGGTGTCGGCAGAACGTGCCAACTGGCATCCAAACGCGATAGAACGGCATTTTCATCATCAAATTGGCCCGTAGCGAGCGCCGGCTCTTCGCGTTTAGCTATAACGATTGTAGCAAATCTGACGAGGGACTGGATGTCGTGCCAACGCTCCAAAGCGCGCGCCTGATCTCCCCCGATCAACAGGAACATGTCGGCCTGGGGAAATTCCGTCTTGAGCTCGCGCAAGGTGTCCACGGTGTAGCTCGGTCCGCTGCGGTGGACCTCGCGATCGTCGATGGTGATGCGACGGTCAAAGTCGAACTGCAAGCGCGCCATGGCGCAGCGGTGAACGGCATCACTGGGCTTGGCACTGCGGTGCCAAGCCTGGCCTGTGGGCAGGATCAGCAGGCGATCAAGTGTCAGGTGCGACAAAGCCGTTTCGGCCAGTCGACGGTGTCCGCGATGCGGCGGATCGAAAGCACCACCCAGCAAACCCAGGCGCAGCTTGGCCGCTGTCATTTTCGGGCTCCAAGGGCCGGCTCGGCATGCCTATGAGGCCTGCTGTTCAAAGCCAGTCCTGCGGCTTGAGAAACTCATGGACCAGGCGGTGTTCGGCGGAACCCGGTGGGTCCTGGCGCTGATAGGACCACGTGGCCATCGGTGGCATGGACAGCAGGATCGATTCGGTGCGGCCACCCGATTGCAGGCCGAAGTGCGTGCCGCGATCCCAGACGAGGTTGAATTCGACATACCGGCCACGCCGATACAACTGAAAGGCACGCTCGTCGTCGGTCCACGGCTCGCGGCACCGACGCTCGACGATCGGTACATAGGCCTCCAGAAATGCGTCACCCACGGAGCGGGTCATTGCAAAGGCCGCAAGCGGCCCGCCATCGGCATGGTCGTCAAAGAACACACCGCCGATGCCGCGGGCCTCGCCCCGGTGCCTGAGGAAGAAATACTCGTCGCACCACCGCTTGAACCGCGGGTACAAATCGGCCCCGTGGGCTTGCAGGGCGTCACGGCAAACGCGATGGAAGTGGACAGCGTCTTCCCGAAGCGGGTAGTACGGCGTCAAATCCATGCCCCCCCCGAACCACACCTGTTCGGGGCCCGACGGGGCCTGGGCCGCGATCTTGCGCACGTTCATGTGCACCGTCGCCAAATGGGGATTGCGCGGATGAATCACCAGGGACAACCCCATGGCTTCGAAG
>CAYNWR010000292.1:0-4172 GCA_964400915.1 uncultured Burkholderiaceae bacterium | reverse complement strand
ACCTCGCCGCTGGCGATGCCTGGCAGAAAGCGCTGCTGCTGCTCGGCACTGCCAAAGGCCATGATCACGGGCGCCACCATCACCGGCCCAAAGGGCACGATGCGCGGCGCGCCCGCCAGAGCGCATTCCTCCTCGAACAGGTGCTTTTGCACCGCCGTCCAGCCCGGGCCGCCAAACTGCTTGGGCCAGCCGTAGCCGAGCCAGCCCTTGCGGCCGAGGATGCGCGCCCATTCCTGTTGTTCGTCGCGTGTGAGGTGCAGCGCGTTGTGCACCTTGTGGGCGGTGGCCGGTGGCAGGTTGCTGCGCACCCATGCGCGCACGTCGGCGCGAAACGCGAGTTCGTCGGGGGTAAAGGCGAGATCCATGAGGTGTCCTGGATGGGCTTGGGGTCTGCGGGTCGGGGATACGCGACACCCTGGCGGTGACTGCGAGCCACAAGTGTAAGCAGGTGCCGCACGTCCGCTTGTCGATGTGGTGACAAGCCGCGTGCCCATAATCCGCGCTCGCCTCCCCCCGCGCCACCCCGTCATGAAGCACATCGTCATCCTGATTTCCGGCTCCGGCTCCAACATGGCGGCCATCGTGCGCCGGTCACAGCAGGGCGACTGGGCCCGGCGCCTGGACGCACGCATCGTGGCGGTGATCAGCAACCGTCCCGACGCGGCCGGTCTCGCGCTCGCGCGCGAGCAGGGCATCGCCACCGAGGTGCTGGACCACCGCGCCTTCGATTCGCGCGAGGCCTTTGACAGCGCGTTGGCCGGGCGCATCGAGGCGCACCAGGCCTCGCTGGTGGTGCTGGCGGGTTTCATGCGCATCCTGACGCCGGCCTTCGTGGCCCGCTTTGATGGGCGCCTGATCAACATCCATCCCTCGCTGCTGCCGGCCTTTGCCGGTCTGAACACCCACGCGCGTGCGCTGGCGGCCGGTTGCCGTGTTGCCGGCGCCACCGTGCATCGCGTGTCGGCGGGCGTGGACGAGGGCCCCATCCTCGATCAGGTCGTGGTGCCCATCCTGCCCGGCGACACCGAGGCCACCTTGGCCGCTCGGGTGCTGACGCAGGAGCACCAGCTCTACCCCCGGGTCATCGCGCGCCTGTTGGCAACCCCAGGCGCCGCACCCCCCATGCCCGATCGGGCCGCCGATTTCGCCGCGCCATCCAAGGATTCCCATTGAACCCACCCGCGAATTCACTCGCGAAGGGCCTCGTCGACGCCACCGCTGCGTTGCTGGCCCGTGTGCTGCGTTTTGAACAGGCCACCGATCAGGTGATCGAGACCTTCTGGCGCGAGGAGCACCGGCGCTTTGGGTTCGGGCCGCGCGAGCGCCACGCGGTTGGCGAAGCCGTCTGGCGCGTGGTGCGCCACAAGAACGCGTACGAGGCCGGGGCGCAGGCCCTGATTCAAGCCGATGCTGCCCACAGCCCAGCGCGTGCGGGCGACCCGTCACCCGACCCCCAGCGCGTCAGACTGCGCCGCATCGCGCAACTGGCCTTGCAAGCGGCCCCGGACCCGGCGACGGACCCGGCGGCGCCAGCCGCTGTGCCGTCCAGCGCGCAAGCCCGTGCGGCCCCCGGGGGGCAGGCCAGCGCCGCGTCTGGCAGCGGTGCGCAGCACCACCTGCCCGACTGGTTGGCCCAGGCGATGCGTCAACAACTGGGCGACGACGAATTCTGGGCCTGGGCGCGTGCACAAGACAATGCGGCGCCACTGGACCTGCGGGCCAACGTGGCGCAGATCAAGCGGGATGCGCTGGTGGTGGAGTTGCGTGGCGCGGGCATCGATTGCACGCCCGCGACCTGGTCGCCTTGGGGCGTGCGACTGGGCGCCAAGCGCGCGTTGGGCGCGGTGGACGCCTACCGGCGCGGCGCATGCGAGGTGCAGGACGAAGGCTCTCAACTGCTCGCCTTGCTGGTGGACGCGCGGCGTGGCGACATGGTGGCCGATTTCTGCGCCGGTGCGGGGGGCAAATCCCTGGCACTGGCCGCTGCCATGCGCGACACCGGCCGCGTGTATGCCTTCGACACCTCCGCCCACCGCCTGGCGGCCCTGCAGCCGCGTCTGGCGCGCGCGGGGTTCAAGAATGTGCACGCGTCCGCCATCGCCCACGAGGATGACGAGCGCCTGCAACGCTGGGTGGGCAAGTTCGACCGTGTGCTGGTGGACGCGCCGTGCTCGGGCCTGGGCACGCTGCGACGCCAACCTGACCTGAAATGGCGACAGTCGCCGGCCACGGTGACAGCCATGGCCCAGCGTCAGGCGGCCATCCTGCGTGCGGCCGCACGCCTGCTCAAACCCGGCGGCCGCCTGGTTTATGCCACGTGCAGCCCACTTTCAGAAGAAAATGAGGCGGTAGCGAGCGCCTTTTCTAAAGAGTTTGCTATAGGTTTTGATGAGGTTTCAGCGGTCGATGTGCTGCGCAAGCACCTGGGCGACGCGGCCGCAGGCCTGTGCAGCCGCGTCCATGGCATGGGCGACACACCCGAAGCCACTGCGGCCCTGCCTCCGGCGGGGCGCTTCATGCGCCTGTGGACTCACCGCCATGGCACCGACGGTTTTTTTGCGGCCATCTGGCAGCGCCGCACCTGATGCGCGTCGAACATCGCGGTTCGGCCTCTCAAAAGGCGCTCGAATGGTAAAATGTGCGGGTTTGCCCTAGGTCAAGGCCGAATGTCACAACCCTCAGGCATGATCACGCAGTTAATCGAACAACCCCTGGCGCCGGATGCCAATGGCGCTTCCAACGCATTCTGGAGACGTTTCCATGCTCGCTGAGCCCATCGAGGCCTTGATTCAACTGCTGTCCGACGGCCTGCTGGGCTGGACCTGGTGGCAGACCCTGCTGGCCGCCCTGGTGTTGACCCACATCACCATCGCTTCGGTCACGATCTTCCTGCACCGCCATCAGGCGCACCGCGCGCTGGAGCTGCATCCCATCCCCTCGCATTTCTTCCGCTTCTGGTTGTGGATGACCACCGGGATGATCACCAAGGAGTGGGCGGCCATCCACCGCAAGCACCACGCCAAGTGCGAAACCGAGGAAGACCCGCACAGCCCCGTCACACGCGGCATCCGCAAGGTGCTGCTGGAGGGGTCCGAGCTGTACCGCGCCGAGGCCAAGAACGAGCAGACGCTGGCGCGCTACGGCCACCAGACGCCCGACGACTGGATCGAACACAAGGTGTACACCGGCCATCCCTACCTGGGCATTTCGCTGATGATGATCATCGATGTGCTGCTGTTTGGGGCACTGGGCCTGACGGTCTGGGCCATCCAGATGGCATGGATTCCCATCACGGCGGCCGGCATCATCAATGGCCTGGGCCACTACTGGGGCTATCGCAATTTCGAGGCCACCGACGCCAGCACCAACATCTCGCCCTGGGGCATCCTGATCGGTGGCGAGGAACTGCACAACAACCACCACACCTACCCCACCTCGGCCAAGCTTTCGGTCAAGCCGTTTGAGTTCGACATCGGCTGGCTGTACATCCGGACCTTGGAAACCCTGGGCCTGGCCACCGTCAAGAAGACGCCGCCGCGCCTGGCCATGGGCGACGTGCGTCCCGTGGCGGACGAAAAGACACTGGAAGCCTTGATTGCCCATCGCTACGAGGTGATGGCGCAGTACGCGCGCCAATTGCGTATGGCCTGCGCCGCCGAACTGGATGCGATGAAGGCCCGAAGCGGCGATTTGCCCCAGATCAAGCTGGCCAAGCGTTGGCTGCATCGTGATGCCGAAAAGGTGCCTGCCGCCGTGCGCGCCGAACTGGCCCGCGTGCGCGCCGCCAGCCCCATGCTCGACAAGATGGTGCAGATGCGCGAGGAACTGCGCCAGATGTGGCTGAACACCACCCAGTCGCGCGAGCAACTGACGGCAGACCTGCAAGCCTGGTGCCGCCGCGCCGAGGAAAGCGGCATTGCCTCGCTGCGCCAGTTCTCGCTGGACCTGCGCGCAGCGCGTGCCTGACGGCGTCGCCCGCCTCGCGCTGGCTCTCAAGCACAAGGCGCGCCTCGGGCGCGCCTTTTTCATTTGGGGGAACCGGCCAGCAGGCGATGCGATCGGATCGCCGCAGACACCAACGCTTTGTCGGTCACTTCGCCTAGGGCCTGTTCACACAACGATGACGAGATGCGTTACAACCCAAAAGGCTGCGCGCAAGGCGCAAAACGCAG
>CAYNWR010000291.1:0-4213 GCA_964400915.1 uncultured Burkholderiaceae bacterium | reverse complement strand
TGGATGACATCGTCCATGGCACCCGTGCTTCTGTTTCAGGATCGCCTGATCACCATTCTGGCCCAGGCTTCGGTCCTGCTGTTTGGTGCGTTCATGCTGATTTTCTGGTTTCGCCGCGACGTGATCCGCCCGATACTTCACGCAGCGGCCTTCGCCAACGATCTTGCCGCCTGCAACCTGCGCACCGACTGGCACGTGAGCCTTCCGCCGCCATTGGGGGAACTCGGCCGCAGCCTGCACCAGATACAGAACAACCTCCGGGCGGTGGTGGGCGACATCCGTCGAGAAATCGCGTACTTCGGCCAAGCGGCCGGCGAAATAGCCGAGGGAAGCCTGGACCTGTCGGCTCGAACCGAAACCCAGGCCAGCAGCCTGGAGCAGACCGCAGCTTCCATGGATCAATTGTCCAGCTCGGTTCGGCAAACGGCCGATACCGCGGCCACTGTTGCGACCCAAAGCGCCGAAAGCACGGCAGTGGCGCAACGTGGCGGAGCAACGGTGGCCAAGTTGAGCGAGACCATGCAAAGCATTGCGCAAACTTCCAACAAGATGCGCGACATCATCGGTGTGATCGAGGGCATCGCCTTCCAGACCAATATTCTTGCGCTCAATGCGGCGGTCGAGGCGGCCCGCGCGGGCGAGCAGGGGCGCGGCTTCTCGGTGGTCGCCAGCGAGGTGCGTGCACTGGCTCAACGAAGCGCAACAGCGGCCAAGGAGATTCGCCAGCTCATCGCCGAATCGGGCGATGTCATCGAACACGGTGTCGTCGAGATGAACGCGGCGGCGCAAACCATACAGACCGTTGTGGCTGCGGTGACATCGGTCGGCCAGCTGGTCGACGAAATCACCAATGCGGCGCGCGAGCAAGCGGGGGGCATCACCCAGGTCAACGAGGCCGTCACGCATCTCGACCAGGTGACACAGCGCAACGCCGCGCTTGTCGAGGAATCGGCATCGGCCGCCGAGGGGCTGAAGCAAGGGGTCACGATGCTCACGCGATCGGCGGAAGTGTTTCACCTCGCCTAGGCGCGGTCGATCATCTGCGCATGCCTTGATGCGGATCAATAGCCAGCGGACCCAAATCCATTCAAAGGCGACTACGCTGAAGGAGTACATGGCATGTCCCGCATTTCGTTCGAGCCGACCGGAGGAACCATCCTGAATTGGAACCAGAAATCGCCGGATCAACGGCCCACCATCCTGGTGGTTGACGACACGGCAGAGAACCTCACGGTCATGGGTGGGCTGCTGCGGTCCCACTACCGAGTCCGGGTGGCGTCGTCCGGCGAGGACGCATTGAGGCTCCTGTCACAAACCAGTCTCCCGGATCTCATATTGCTTGACGTCATGATGCCGGGCCTGGATGGGTACGGGGTGCTGCAGCGCCTGCGAGAAGACGAACGCCTGCGCGACATTCCCGTGATCTTCGTCACGGCCATGGACGCCGACGAAGACGAACAGCATGGCCTGAACCTCGGTGCCGTCGACTACGTGACCAAACCCATTCGTCCGGCGATTCTGCAGGCGCGTGTGGAGGCACAACTCGAACTCAAACGAGCCCGTGACTGGTTGCGCGATCAGAATGGCTACCTTGAGCGCGAGGTCCGCCTGCGCATGCGCGAAAATGAACTCGTCAAGGATCTGAGCCTGCGCGCGCTGGCGACGCTGGCCGAAGCCCGCGACAACGAGACAGGTCAGCACCTGGTGCGCACCAGCACCTATGTCGAACTGGTCGGCGGCGCCCTGCGACAGAATCCCGTTTACGGCGAGGTGTTGACGCAATCCCAGCTTGAGCTGATCGTCAAGGCAACACCGTTGCACGACATTGGCAAGGTGGGAATTCCGGACCACATTCTGCTCAAGCCCGGGAAATTGACCAGCGAGGAGTTCGTGATCATGCGAACCCACGCCCAGATCGGTGCCGACTCCATCAACCTGTCGGTTCAACGCGCCATCCATGATGCCCGCGTACAGGACGATCAGCAGTTTGTTCGTCGATCACTGGATTTTCTCCACGTGGCAGGCGAAATTGCCGGGGGACATCACGAGAAGTGGGACGGCAGCGGGTATCCCAAAGGCTTGCGTGGCGTGCAGATCCCGTTGTCCGCACGGCTCATGGCCTTGGCGGACGTCTATGACGCCTTGAGCTGTCGGCGCGTCTACAAGCCACCGTTTGAACGGGCCGAAGTCGAAAAGATCATTCGGCAGGGCCGGGCCACCCATTTCGACCCAGCCGTCGTTGATGCCTGGGAGTCGGTGGCTGAACAGTTCGCCGAAATAGCCGTGCAGTTGAGCGATTGAGGTGCGCGCGACCATGCCAGCGCCTCATCAGACCCAGCTCAAGTTCCGTGTCGGTTCGCGTCGCGGCGCGGTGCGGGCACTTCTGATGGGCCTGTGGGCCATGGGCCTGGCGCCAGCCCAGACGGCACTGGCCCAGCCAGGCGCCGACCGATCGGAGCCCGAGCCTTCAGGCGCACCCAGCAACCCCATCTGGCGCGCAAATCCGAAAGACTTCCAGGAAAAGCCCCTGAGCTCAGACACCTTGCGTCGCTTGCGCAGCGGCGGATTTGTCTTGTACTTGCGCCATGGCGAAACCCAGAATGATCGGGTCGATCAATTGCCCGTTGATCTCAAGAACTGCGCCACGCAACGCTTGCTCAGCGACGAGGGCAGGGCCACAGCCCGGCGGGTTGGTGCTGCCATCGCGCGTGCGCGGATTCCGGTCACCACGCTGGTGTCCAGCCCGATGTGTCGAACGGTCGAAACGGCGCAACTGGCATTTGGCCGCAGGCCCGAGACCGATTCGCTGCTGATGTACACGGCCCAGTTGAGCTCACAACAAAAGCTGCCGCGGGTGGATGCACTGCGCGACTGGCTGTCCAGGCCGCCAGCCGTTGGTGCCAATGTTGTGCTGGTGGCCCACGGCCCCAATCTGATGGACTTGATGGGCTACTTTCCCAAGGAAGGCGTGCTGTCGGTTTTCGAGCCCCAAGGTTCTTCGTTCACGTACCTGGGCAGTGTGGCGCCCTCACAGTGGGCCCTTTTGGTGCCTTGATCGATTCGTTGGTTCCGATGTTCAAGATCAGTTTCAAAGACCTGAATCGGCTGCGCTCCACGCTCGCCAGGACACCCTTGTTCATGGCCATGGTCGTCCCGATGGCCTTGTTGAGTGCCTTGCTGCTGGGCATCGTGTGGATTCAGTTCGAAGATCACGCCCGGTCGCACGAGCGGGGCGACACCTTGCTCCAACGCGATCTGAAGCTGCTGGCAACGACCACATCAGCCGTATCCGAATTGGCGAGCGTCCAATCCAGCCTGCGCGAATTGCTCAGGGACGCAGGCCTGGGTCGTGTCACCGAGGCCGGCGCCTATGCCTTCCATTCCCAGGTGATCAATCGGCTCGAGGCCTTGCTGCGCCTGCTTGCCGAGACCGATCTGTCCAACGGCGCCGACCCCATCCTGGCCAGGGAACGCCGCGAAGCCTTGACCGACCTGCGCGAGTACCTGCGGTTTGTCAGCCAAGCCACCGACATGGCGGTGGTGGATCCCCGCCGCGCGAGCCAGTTCCTGGAACCAGCCGACGATCTGTTCCGCGAGTTGACCAGCCATTCAAGTGCCCTGGCAACACTCTCGATCAAGGCTGCCACGCAGCGGGCGGCCGAAAGCCACCGCAACCTGCGTGAGAGTTGGCTCAACAGCTTTGTGCTGATGGCGGTCGCCTTGGCCGTCGTTTCGGTTTTCTGGTTGATGGGCATCCGGCGTCTGACGCAACGCCTTGGCGTGTTGCATGGCGCCCTGGAGGCGCTCGGCCAGGTGCAGGCGTCGCCCACCGCGCCAGCCGCACAAGAACATCCATCGCTGGACATCGAAGCCATCCAGGACATCGCGCAACAACGCAATTCGGGCTTGCAAAGCCTGGCCCGGGCCATCCTGGCATTCGAACAAACCCAAAAAGATCGGGATGAAACCCACAGCAAACTGGAGGCCGAACGCCGCTTGTTTGCCACCTTGGTGCGCGCGAGTCCCGACCTCATCTGGATCAAGGATTCGCGCGGGCGCTACCTCACCTGCAATGCCCGGTTTGAAGCGCTGTACGGCAAACCGGTCGAAAAAATTATCGGCCGAGACGATTTCGAGTTTGTCGATCAGGCAACGGCCGAAGCGTTCCGCGAAAACGACCGCGCTGCCATTGACGCGGGAACCACACGCTCCA
>CAYNWR010000290.1:0-4232 GCA_964400915.1 uncultured Burkholderiaceae bacterium | reverse complement strand
GGCTCGTGAACGCCACCAGCCGCTCAAAACCCGTGCGGCCCAGCTTGATCGAAGCCTCCAGGCCACCCAGGGGGGGCTCATCGCGAAAGTAGATCTCGCTGTAGCACTCGTCGGAGGCGATGGTGAAGCCGAAACGGTCGGACAGTTCGAACAGGCGTTGCCATTCGTCCAGGGGCATCACGGCCCCGGTCGGGTTGGACGGCGAACACACGTAGACCAGTTGGGTGCTGGCCCAGACCGCGTCGGGCACACGGTCCCAGGCCACGGCAAAGTTGCGCAGCGGATCGACGGGGGCGAAGTACGGTTGAGCGCCGGCAAGCAGGGCCGCACCCTCGTAGATCTGATAGAACGGATTGGGGCAGACCACCGTGGCCGATGCCCGTGTGGGGTCGATCAGGGTCTGGGCAAAGGCAAACAGGGCCTCGCGCGTGCCGTTGACCGGCAGGATCTGCGTGGCCGGGTCAACGGACAGGCCATAGCGCCTGCCCAGCCAGTTCGCGCAGGCCTGCTTGAAGCCGGGTTCGCCTCCCGTCGGGGGGTAGATCGACAAGCCACTGGCGTCGCCGACCATCGCCTGCGACAGCGCGTCCTTGACGAATTGCGGGGCCGGGTGGCGCGGCTCGCCAATGCCCAGGCTGATGGGCGGATGTTCGGCAGCCGGCGTGACACCGGCGAAGAGCAGGCGCAGGCGTTCGAACGGATAGGCCTGCAGTCGCCCGAGCAATGGGTTCATGCGCGGAATTATCGGGCCCGTCAAAACGGCAGGTAGGGCAGCCCGTTGCCGGCCAGACCCGACAGGTTCACGCTGGACTGGTTCAGGGGCAGCTCAGCCACGGTGGCGATGAACTCGGCCTGTGTGTACAGGCCCAGGTCCATCAGGCTGGCCAGCACCGAGGTCGTCGCCGCATCGGGTGCGAAGCCCACCACGTTGGTGAACAGCAGGCGCGCAAGCGCCGAGTTGCTGGATGAGCCGGCAAAGCTGGCCATCAACCCGGCGTCGACCAGCAGCTGGGCGGCTTGCCCGATGGTGGCGCCTTCGTCGAAATAACCCAGGATGATCCCCACCAGGTCGGGCTGCGCCAAGGTGTCGCGGCCCAGTGCTGCACCCAGCAGCAGCGCGGTGCGGCCACCGGCCTGGGACGTGCCCAGGTCGATGGCCAGATCGACATCGGCGAAGGACAGGCGTTCGATCGACACCAGCGAGTCTGTGCCTTCGGTGCCCGAGCGCGCGGTCACGCTGGGGCTGGATCCGAAGCCGATCTGGTACTGGCTGCGATTGAGCAGGTAGAAGGCTGTGTCGGTGCCCAGGCCACCGTCGATCAGGTCGTTGCCGGTGCGCCCGGCGATCACATCGTTGCCACCCAAGCCGAAGAGCTGGCTGGCTCCCCCGGTGTCGTCCAGAACATCGTTGCCCTCGGTGCCGCGAACGACCGTGCCACCCCCGCCGCCGGTGCTGGTGCCCGCACTGGCGGCGAGCACATAGGCGCCGGTTCCGGTGTCGTAGTCCACCGCACCGAGGTAGAAGCTGCCCGTGCTGGTGGCGGTGAAACTCAGCCGTGCGTTGCCGTCGCCGCCGCTGTCGTCGTCGAAGCCCAATTCGGTCAGGTCCGGGCCGTAGAGCACCAGGTAGGGGTCTGCCAGGCCGCCACTGGCCGATCGCGTGAGGGAGAAGACATAGCTGGTCCCGGCCGTCAGCGACACTTTGAACAGATCGGCATCCCCCGAGGTTTCGATGCGGCCCGTGGTGCCGGTGCCGCCAACGGTGACCACGCCGCCCGTGCTGGTGGCCCAGGGGTAGTCGTCGCCGGCCGATGTGGCACTGATCAGGTACGAGCCGGTGCCTTTGTCGTAGTCCCAGGCCGCCAGGTAGTGGGCCCCGGTGGACTGTGCCGTGTACGTGAGGGCCGCGTTGTTGGAGCCGGCGCTATCGTCGTCGTAGGCGATGAGTTCGATTTCGCCCGAATACAGCTGCAGGTAAGGGTCGTCCAATCCGGCGCTGGTGCTGCGCGTCAGGCTGAAGGTGTAGGTGGTTCCAGCCGTCAGCATGACCTTGAACAGATCGCCGTCATCGGCGTAGTTGATGACGCCGGTGCTGGCAGCGGCATCCACCACGACCAGGCCCTTGGTGTCGACACCCAGGGTGTAGTCGTCCTGGCTCGCTGTGCCGCCGGTGCCCCCCGTCCCGCCCGTGCCACCCGTACCGCCGGTTCCGGGCGTGGTGGCCGCGACGGTGAAGTTCCAGTCGGTGGTGTTGCTGATGCCGCCAAACGCATTGCCCGCCAGATCGAGGATGGCGCCGGCGTCGATGCGCACGCTGTAAGCCGCGCCCGCCGTGAGGTCAAGCGCCGGATCGATCGTCACGGTGCTGCCGCTGACCGAGACACGGCTGGTGTCGGTCACGGACAGTTGCTGGGCCACCGAGCCATTGGCGTTGACCAGGGTGATGTTGCCGCTGCCCACCCGGACGGCCTCGTTGAAGGCAAGCGCCAGGTTGCTGGTGGCCAGCACGCCGGTGCCGTTGTCGGTGGGTGTCAGGCCGACCACGGTCGGGGCGGTCTTGTCGGTGGGGGCGGTGCCGCCCAGGAGCTGACTGGCGCTGCGCAACGAATCGCTGAACTGGAACTGCTCGACGTGGCTGAAGGTGTCGCTGCCGCTGGACGCACCGGCAAGGGTGTACACATCGCGTGTTGCGTCGTACTGGATGGTGTAGCTGGCAAACGCGCCGGCGAGCACGGCGGTGTCGTTGCCCGCACCACCCTGCACCGAATCGTTTCCAGCGCCGCCAATCAGGGTGTCGTCACCTGCTGCGCCGTCCAGGGTGTCGTTGCCGGCCCCCCCATCGAGCCGATTGCCCACGGCATTGCCCGTGAGGGTGTCGCCCCCGCCGCCCGTGACGGCGTTCTCGATCACCGCGCCATAGGCGATCACGAGGTTGTTGGTCATGTCGTCGGCTGACGAATAGACCCCCGATTCAAGAAACACCTTCGACGGTGTCGAAAAGCCGCTGAGGTTGAGCGTGTCGTTGCCCGCCGAATCGAAAATCGTCAGCACCGGATGGGCATTGACCGTGAAGTCGTAGATGGCCGCGGTGGCGCCGGTCACATTGCTGCCAAAGCCGTACACCGTGTCGCTCACGCGGGTGTTGGTCGAAGCCCCATACACCCGCTGGACGACCACCACGTCGTTGAGCATGGGCGTTTGGGGCGCGTAGTAGCGCCCATCGGAGGCTTGCCAATCGGCCTGGGCGATGTCGGGCGAACGTTGCGACGCCGCACCATAGGGACCGAAATAGGACATCACCGTGAGCACGGTCGAATCCTGGTAGGACGAGGGCTGCCAGTTGCCGTTGCCGTTGTAGTCGCCCATGTGGTTCAGACCGATGGCGTGGCCGATCTCGTGGACGGCGGTCAGGAAGCCGTAGCTGCCGACGGTCGGCGATGCGAGCGTGCTTTGCGCGGCGTTGAACCAGACCGACCCGACGGTGGGAAAGTAGGCGTGGGCGTAGCCGATGTTGGAGGTCGTGTAGCCGAATTCGATGCTCGAACTGGTCTGGGTGGTGAGCTGGAAATTGGGTGCGATGAGGTCATCCCAGGTCTGGATGGCCAGGCTCAGCAGGGATTGCTGCGTGGCGCTGGCGGCGCGAAACGAGGCCGCTTCGCCCTGGGAGAAGATTCCGTTGGTGACCTGTGGGAACGCGTAGGTGATGGTCGTGCCCGACCATTTGTTGCCCGAATAGAGCTGGCTGAACACCTGCTCCTGCGTAAAACTGGGTATGGCCACGGCACGACTCCCGACAAAAGATTGGCAACGAGCTTAGCAGCCGCGCCCGTGTTTTTTTCGGTGCCGCCGAAAGGCCGGCCGGCGACGCTCAGTTAACATCACGCCCCTGCTGCAATTGGGGCGTGAACCCCGGTGTTTTGCGGCTGTCCTTTCGCGAGTCGCCCAGCGTGCGCCTGACATCCATCAAGCTTTCCGGTTTCAAGTCCTTCGCGGACCCAACCCAATTCGTCCTGCCCGGCCAGCTGGTCGGCGTGGTGGGCCCCAACGGCTGCGGCAAATCCAACATCATGGACGCGGTTCGCTGGGTGCTGGGCGAGTCGCGTGCCAGCGAGCTGCGCGGCGAATCGATGCAGGACGTGATCTTCAATGGCTCGACCAGCCGCAAGCCCGCCGGCCGCGCCAGCGTCGAACTGGTGTTCGACAACAGCGATCACCGCGCAGGTGGGCAGTGG
>CAYNWR010000289.1:0-4234 GCA_964400915.1 uncultured Burkholderiaceae bacterium | reverse complement strand
GGTGGGCACCAACGCAGGGCAGATCAAGACCGGGTCCTTGAGCCGCAGCGACCGCATGGCCAAGTACAACCAGTTGCTGCGCATCGAGGAAGACCTGGGCGACATCGCGCGTTACCCTGGCCGCGACGCCTTCTACAACCTGAAGTAAAGGTTCGCCCGCACCCATGCGCCCTTGTTGTGTCCAGCCCCTGCGCCAGCGCCCCGTCCTGAGCCCATGAAGCCCTACCTGCTGCCCGCCTGCCTCATAGCCCTGTTGGGCGTGCTGCACGCCCAGTTGTGGTTTGGACAGGGCAGCGTGGGCAACGTCGCGCAAATGCAGCGCAAGCTGGACGAACAACGGGCGCGCAACGCGGTGGCCCAGCAGGCCAACGAACGGCTGGCGGCCGAGGTGCGCGACCTGCGCGAGGGCCTGGACATGGTCGAGGAACGCGCGCGCATGGAACTGGGCATGGTGCGCCCCAACGAGATCTACGTCCAGATCTCCAACCGCTGATCGCCAGGCTGCCCGGCCTGCCCCGTCGGCGCCCACGCCCCCCTCGCCCACCTCACGCCATGCCCGAACTGTTGTTTGCGGCGGCGTTCACCCTGTGGGGCAGCCCCACCACCTGGCTGGAGATCGTGGCCTTTGTGCTGGCATTGGCCACGGTGGCCTGCAACATTCGCGAGAACCATTGGGGCTGGCCGCTGGCCATGGTCAGCTCGGCGCTGTACGCCCTGCTGTTCTGGCGCAGCAAGCTCTATGGCGACGCCAGCCTGCAGGTTTTCTTTGTGATCGTCTCGTTCTGGGGTTGGTGGCAGTGGCTGGGCCTGGGGCGCCCCGCCGGACAGGCCGGCAGCGCGCGGCTCGCGCTGGACACGGCCCGCCTGCGCGTGCGGCGCCTGGATGCGCGCCAACGTGTGCAGGTGGTGCTGGTCTGCGCCCTGCTCTGGCCGGCGATGGGCGCCTTCCTGAAGCATTTCACCGACACCGATGTGCCCTGGTGGGATGCCTTTCCAACGGCCTTGAGTGTGGTGGGGCAAATCCTGCTGGGCCGCAAGTTCATCGAGAACTGGGTGCTCTGGTGGTTTGTCAACGCCGCCAGCGTGGGCCTGTTTGCGTTCAAGGGCCTGTGGCTCACCTGCCTGCTGTACACGCTGTTTCTGGGCATGGCCGTGGCGGGCTGGCGCACATGGCAGGCCCGCATGCGCGCCGCATCGGCTCGGCCATGATGCGCCCCATCACCATCGCTGTGCTGGGTGCGGAAAGCACCGGCAAAAGCACCTTGGTTCAAGCCCTGACGGACTGGGCGCTGGGCGCCGGCGTGGCCGCGCAGAGGGTCCCCGAGCAATTGCGCCTGTGGTGTGCGCAGCAGGGCCGAACACCCAGGCGCGAGGAACAGGCCGGGGTGGCCGCTCTGCAGGCCCTGGCGATCGAGACCGCACAGGGCGCACTGGCGCCAAAGGCGCCGCCTGCAATCCCGGCGCAGGAGGCGCCCACAGCCCTCTCGACGGCCGCCACCGCCCGCTCCTGGATCGTCGTGGACACCACGCCCTTGCAGGTGGCGATCTACAGCCAGTACGTGTTCAAGGACGATGGGTTGCTGCCGGGTGCCTTGCGCTTTCACCAGCAGCACGTGGACGTCACCCTGCTGATGGGCCTGGACCTGCCCTGGGTGGCCGACGGCTTGCAGCGCGACGGCGCGCACGCGCGCGAGCCGGTGGACACCCTGCTGCGCGCAGCGCTGCAACAGGGTGGCATCGACCACGCGCTGATCTATGGCCAGGGCCCTCAGCGCCTGCTGGCGGCCCGGCGGGCCCTGGCGCAGCGGGGTCTGGATTCGTTTGGCGATACATCAAATTTGATAGCAAACCATCAAGATTCGACGCTCGCTACCGGCCAAAAAGACTCAAAAATGTCCGATGAAGCCCCCCCAGAGGCCCGCTGGGCCGCCTGGTGCGAACGCTGTGGTGATCCCGATTGCGAACGCCGCCTGTTTCGGGCTCTGGCAACGCAGGCTAGTGAATCCCACCCGTGACGGGTGGTGCGTCGATCGCAGCGGTGAAGAGCTGCTCGGCCTCCACGGCATCGAACCGGTAGGCCTGACCGCAGAACTCGCAGGCCACTTCGATGCGGCCCTGCTCGGCAATGATCGAGCGCGCCTCGTCGCGGCCAAGCGACCGCAGCATGCGCGCCACCCGCTGCGCATCGCAGGTGCACACAAAGCGCGGTGCCTGGGGTCCTGCACGGGTCTCCATCACCTGCAGGCCGTCCTGCCAAAACAGGCGATGCAGCACCTTGGACACATCCAGCTGCAGCAACTCGTCCGCGGTGATGCTGCGCGCCAGCAGGGTCAGGTGCTCCAGCTGGGCACGCGCTTGCGCGGTGGTTTCCACGGGCGTGGCAAGACTGCCAGCGCTCAAGCGCCCGCCCTCGCCGGGCAGGCGCTGCAACATCAGGCCGGCTGCGGCCTGCCCATCAGCCGCCAGGATCATGCAGGCGTCGATCTGCTCGCTGGCGCGCAGATAGGCCTCGACCGCGCTTGCCACGCCCGGCAGCGGCGCGCCGTGTTCGTCGGCCAGGGGCACCTGGCTCTGGTAGGTCTGGCGCTCACCCGATCCGGGCAGCAGCGTCAGCGCAAAGCGGCCGCGGCCGCTGCGGTTGATCAGCTGCTCAAATCCCGTTGCGCCGGGCCCTTCGGCCAGGCCGTCGCCAGTGGCCTGGCCGCTGCCGCTGTCGCCCCCAAGGGTGGCGGTGGCACGAAAGCGGTAGTCGGGCTGCACCTCGGCCACGGCCAGGCGCACCGGTCCGTCCCCCGCAATCTGCAGGCTCAGCGATCCATCGAAGCGGATGGCCGATTGCAGCAGCGTGGCGGCCGCGCACATCTGGCCCAGCAGTTGGGCCACAGGGGCCGGCCAGTGGTGGTCGGAGCCGGCAGGGCCTCGCCGCGCCAGCAGATCCACCCAGGCATCGTCCAGGCGCACGATGGCGCCACGCACCAGACCGCCTTCAAAGATGAATTTCTGCAGTTCGCTCAAAACCTGCCTCAGCCGATGCGCTTGAGCCCCTTGCGGAAGCGCTTGGCGTTGTTGATGTAGAACTCGACGATGAAGTTCAGGCCCGCGATCTGCTCGGGCGACAGGCTGCGCACCACCTTGGCGGGGCTGCCCAGGATCATCGAGCCGTCGGGGAACTCCTTGCCTTCGGTCACCAGCGAGCCCGCGCCCACGATGCAGTTCTTGCCGATGCGCGCGCGGTTGAGCACGATGGCACCAATGCCGATCAGCGAGCCCGCGCCAATGGTGCACCCATGCAGCATCACCTTGTGGCCGATGGACACACGATCCTCCAGGGTGAGCGGCACGCCAAAATCAGCGTGCAGCACACTGGCGTCCTGCACATTGGTGCCCGCGCCGATGCGGATCAGGTCCGAATCGCCGCGCAGCACACAGCCATGCCACACACTCGACTCGGCGCCCATCTCCACACGGCCGATCACCTGCGCGTCTTCGGCCACCCAGGCCGTTTCGTGCAGGCTGGGGGCCACCCCATCGAGTTCGTAAATCGCCATGACAATTCCCTGATGGGCTCCGTGTGCAAAGCGAAGGATTGTAGGCAGTGAGTCAGGCAGCTTCACCCCCAGGCGCCGCGCGGGCCACCCCGCTGCGCCAAGCGGCCCTGGCCGCACTGGCCACGCGGGATGCCGCCAGCAAGATCAGCGCCACACAGGCCTTGAGCACCCGCTGGCCGACAGGGGCCGATGACCGCTTGGCGGCCCCCGCCGGCACCCTGCCCGGGCGCCCCGAACGCCCGCTGCTGGTGCCCCACCGCGACGTGCCACAACGCTCCCTGGCGGCACCGGGCGGCCTGGCCGCGCTGATCCACGCGCTGGCCCACATCGAGTTCAACGCGATCAACCTCGCGCTGGACGCCACCTGGCGCTTTGCGGGCCTGCCCGACGCCTACTACCACGACTGGATGCGCGTAGCGCAGGAAGAGGCCTACCACCACCAGTTGCTGGCAGCGCTCTTGCAAACCCTGGGGCACGCCTATGGCGACTTTGCAGCCCACAACGCCCTGTGGGAGATGGCCGAGCGCACCCAGGACGACCCGGTCGCGCGCATGGCGCTGGTGCCGCGCACGCTGGAAGCGCGCGGCCTGGACGCCACGCCACAGATCCAGCACAAGCTGCGTCAGTTGGGCACCCCAGCCGCGCAACGCGCCGTGGACATCCTCGACATCATCCTGCGCGACGAA
>CAYNWR010000288.1:0-4244 GCA_964400915.1 uncultured Burkholderiaceae bacterium | reverse complement strand
TGGTCTTGCCATGGGTGCCGGCCACCGCCAGCACGTGCCGGCCCTGCAGCACATGCTCGGCCAGCCACTGGGGGCCGCTGACATAGGGCGCACCGCTGTCCAGGATCGCCTCCATCAGCGGGTAGCGCGGGCGTCCATCGGGCAGGCGCGCGCGGCTCACCACGTTGCCGATCACGAAGATGTCGGGCTTCAGTGCCATCTGATCGGCGCTGTAGCCTTCGATGAGGTCGATCCCCAGAGCGCGCAGTTGATCGCTCATGGGTGGATAGACGCTGGCGTCGCAGCCGGTGACGCGGTGGCCGGCTTCGCGGGCCAATGCCGCCAGGCCACCCATGAAGGTGCCGCAGATGCCCAGGATGTGAAGGTGCATGGTGGGTGATGGGGTCAGCGCGGAAACATCTCGCGCAGCTTGAGTTTGTAGAACTTGCCGGTCGACGTGCGAGGGATCGCATCGATGAACTCAAAACGATCGGGCCACTGCCAGCGTGCAAAGTGATGGACCGACAGGTGCTCGCGCAACTCGTCGGCCGTGGCTGTGCGGCCGCTGCGAAGCACCACACACGCCAGCGGTCGCTCGCTCCATTTCTCGTCGGGGATGGCGATGACGGCCGCTTCGGCCACGGACGGGTGCGCCATCAAGGCGTTTTCCATATCGACCGAGCTGATCCATTCACCGCCCGACTTGATCAGATCCTTGGTGCGGTCGGTGATGCGCACATACCCCTGTTCATCGGCCATCGCGACATCACCGGTGCGAAGCCAGCCGTCGGCGGTGAATTTCTCGTCGCTCACCGGCACCTGAAAATAGCTGCCCGTGATGAAGGGCCCGCGCACCTGCAACTCGCCCATGTGTTGCCCATCCCAGGCGGCATTGCTGCCGTCGTCGCTGCGCAGGCGCAGGTCGACCAGGGGAACGGGCACGCCTGCCATGGCCGCGCGGCGAAAGCGCTCGTCATCCGATGCGTCGCGCAGCTCCGACTTGACGTAGGACACGGTTGCCAAGGGCGAGGTCTCGGTCATCCCCCAGCCCTGCTGCAGCCACACCCCGTGCCGGGCAAAGGCCCGGATGAGGCTTTCGGGCACGGCCGCGCCACCCACCAGCGAGCGCATGCCCTGGGGCAGCTTCCATCGGCCCTGGTTGGCCGATCCCGGTTCCAGCGAGGCTTCGTAGGTCTGGATCAGGGTCATCCAGATGGTGGGAACGCCCAGTGAGAGCTTGGGTGGCTCGGTGGTGATGAGATCCAGCAGATCCTCGGCGTGAAGATGCGGGCCAGGAAACACCAGCTTGGTTCCCATCATCACGGCCGCATAGGGGATGCCCCAGCAGTTGGCATGGAACATCGGTGTGACCGGCAGCAGAACATCGCTGTTGCGCAGGCCCCAGATGTCGGCCGTGCTGCCCACCAGGGTGTGCAGGATGGTGGACCGGTGCGAATAGGCCACGCCCTTCGGTCGGCCCGTGGTCCCCGAGGTGTAGCACATGGCCACCGCTTCGTTTTCGTCGTGGTCCTCGTACGCAAACCCGGTGCTGTCGGCCGCTCCTATCCACTGCTCGTAGTCGGTGAACTCGCTGGGAACACGCTGCCCGGAAAACGGAAAGACGATGACTTTCTCGAAGTGGTGCAGATCAGCGAATTGTTGGTACAGGGGCAGCAGCACATCGTCGACGATCAGGAACCGGTCTTGCGCATCGGCGGCGATCCAGCCGATCTCCTGGGCGGACAGGCGCAGGTTGAGGGTGTGCATCACACCGCGTGCCGCCGGGATGCCAAAGTAGGCCTCCAGGTGCGCGTGGTGGTTCCAGCACAGCGTGGCCACGCGATCGCCAGGATTGAGTCCTGCAGCACGCAAAGCGGCAGCCAATGCACGGGCGCGGCGGTAGAAGTCGGCGTAGGTGTGGCGCACCAGTGACTTGTCCGGGCGCCGCGACACCAGTTCGCCCTTGGGAAACAGCCGCCCGGCTCGCTCCAACAGGTGATTGAGCGACAAGGGCGTGTCCATCATCGTGCTGCGCATGCTGGGGTCTCCGAGGGCGGTGTCGGCGGATTATCGGGGTCGCTTCGCGCGACAATGGGCCGATGCCCCACACCGACGGCCATGAAGACCTGGTGGCCCACGCGGCTCGCCTCATCGTGGAGGAGGGCCTGGACTACGCGGGCGCCAAGCGGCGGGCCGCGCAGGCGCTGGGCCAGGGCAAGCGCTCGGCGCTGCCATCCAATGAGGTTCTGGAAGACGCTGTGCGCGAATACCTCGCGATCTTCTGTGCCGACACCCAGCCACAGGAGCTTGCGGCCTTGCGTGAGCTGGCGGTGCAGTGGATGGAGCGCCTGGCGGCCTTTCGACCGCTGCTGGGTGGCGCGGTCTGGAATGGGACCGCCACGCGCCTGTCGGATCTGCACCTGAGCCTCTTTGTCGACGATCCAAAGGCGCTGGAAATCTGGCTGATCGACCACCGCCACCGCTACCAGGCCAACCGGGTGACGGGGTTTCAGGGGCGCGAGGTCGATCGGCTCAGTGTTTCGATTCCGTGCCCAGCGCTTGGCGAGCACGTGGGTCTGCACCTGTATGTGTACGCGCGAGACGGCGACCGGGGCGCACTGCTGCCAGACGGGCGTCGGGGTGCGGTCCGCGGGGATTTGCTGGCGCTCAGGCAATTGGTTGCAAACGACGACTGAGTTGCTGCCGGTCGCGGCGCTTGGCGCACAATTGAAGTTGCTGCCATGAACATCCCGACCCCTCCCGCACCCGACCCGTCGCAGCCGCCAGCCTGGCCGCGCCGCGCGGTTTTGGGGGTGGTTGGTGTGGCAGCGGCGGCGGCCGGAGTGGGTCTGGCCAGCTGGCGCCTGGGGCTGTCCGAGCCGGATGATGCCCCGTCCGGGTCGGCGCTCTGGACCTCTGAGTTTGAAACCCCCGCTGGTGCCAAGCTTGACATGCGAAGATTCAAGGGACAACGCCTGTTCCTCAACTTCTGGGCGACCTGGTGCCCCCCATGTGTTGAAGAATTGCCGTTAATTGATTCATATTTTTCTGCATCGTCAACCAAATCCTTGCAATTCCTGGCGTTGGCCCTGGACAAGCCAGAGGCGGTCAAGGCCTTTCTGGCGCGCCGACCCCTGAAAATGCCGGTGGCCATTGCAGCCGTTGGCGGGCTCGATCTGGCAAAATCCTTGGGCAATTTGGTGGGTGGCCTACCTTTCACGGTGATTCTGGACGCCCAGGGGCGCATCGTGCAGCGCAAGATGGGCCCGGTGCTGGAGGCAGAGTTGAAGGCCTGGACCCTTTGAATTTCCTTCAATTTGGCCGAAATTTTCTTTATTTGATTGCAATTTCGTCCAAGTCACTATACTTCGCTCTTTTTCAGGGAGCCGTGACGCCGCAGACTGAAGCATTCAGCGGGCGTTGATTGGCGCGGAGCAAGCATGGATTTGCGCAAACTCAAGACCTTGATCGATCTCGTTTCCGAGTCGAATGTGTCGGAACTCGAAATCACCGAGGCAGAGGGGAAAGTCCGCATCGTCAAGAGCGCTGCAGCGGCGATCCCGGTGGTGCCTGCCGCCGTGCCCGTGGTGGTTGCCGATCCCGGTGCGGCGGCGATGGCAGCGATGGCGGCCACCGCACCCCTTGCTGCGGCGGCTCCCGCCATCGCCAGCCCGGCGGCAGAAGCGGCCGTGCCAGCGGCGGCGCCGGTGGGTCACAACGTGAAGTCGCCCATGGTGGGCACGTTTTATCGGTCCTCTGCGCCGGGTGCCAAGCCCTTTGTGGAGGTCGGCAGCGTGGTCAAGGAGGGCGACACCATCTGCATCATCGAAGCGATGAAGATTCTCAACGAGATCGAAGCCGACCGGGCTGGAACCGTCTCGAAGATCCTTTGCGAAAACGGGCAGGCCGTCGAATATGGCCAGCCACTTGTGGTCATCGAATGACACGCAAGCCCATGTCTGTGCCCACGGCGGCCTGAGCGGGCGCAGCACCTTCACATGTTCAAGAAGATCCTGATTGCCAATCGCGGTGAAATCGCGCTGCGCATCCAGCGCGCCTGCCGCGAGCTGGGCGTGCGCGCGGTGATGGTCTATTCCGAAGCCGATCGCGAGGCCAAATACGTCAAGCTCGCCGACGAAGCCGTTTGTATCGGGCCGGCACCATCGGCTCAAAGCTACCTCAACATGCCGGCCATCATTTCGGCGGCCGAGGTGACGGATGCCGAGGCCATCCACCCCGGCTACGGGTTTCTCAGCGAAAACGCC
>CAYNWR010000287.1:0-4249 GCA_964400915.1 uncultured Burkholderiaceae bacterium | reverse complement strand
GATCCACCCCGCCAGCACCACCCACTTTCGCATGAGCGACGACGCGCTGCTGGCCGCTGGCATCGCCCAAGGAACGATTCGCCTGTCCATCGGGCTCGAAGACGCAGACGACCTCATCGACGACCTCAAGCGCGCGCTGAAGTCCGCCGAAAAGGCGGCCTCCAAAACCACCAGTGCCCGATCGGGTCAAGCGGCGTCCACCAGCCCGACGGGGGTCGCGCCATGAAGCTGCAAGTTCAGGGGCACGAGACCTATTGCTACACGGGCGGCAAAGCCTCTGACGCCACCAAACCCACGGTGGTGTTCATTCACGGTGTCTTGAATGACCACAGCGTGTGGATTCTGCAAAGCCGCTACCTGGCCCACCACGGGTTCAACGTGCTGGCCGTCGACCTTCCCGGACACGCGCGCAGCGCCGGGCCGGCCCCCGCCAGCGTGGAAGAAGCCGCCGATTTCATCAGCAGCTTGCTCGATGCCGCGGGCGTTGCCCGCGCCGCGCTGGTGGGCCACAGCTGGGGATCGCTGATCGCGCTCGAAGCGGCGGCGCGCCTGCGGGAGCGCGTCACGCACCTGGTGCTGGTGGGCACCGCGCATCCCATGAAGGTCTCGCAAACCCTGCTGGACGCGTCGCTGGCCGATCCGCATCGGGCCATCGAGATGATCAATGTGTTTTCGCGCGCCACACTGGCCCCGCCACCGTCGGCCCTGGGCCCGGGCACCTGGATATTCGGCGCCAACCGCGCGCTGTGCCGTCGTGTGCTGGCCAGCAACACCGAAGTCAACGTCTTTCACCGCGGCTTCAAGGCCTGCGACAGCTACACACGCGGCGAGGACGCCATCACCGAAGCGACAGCACCCATCCTCTTTGTGCTGGGAGCACAAGACCAGATGACCCAACCCAAGGCCGCGCAGGGCCTGATCGAACGCGCGCGCAGCGCAGGCAAAAGACTCCAGGTGGTATCGCTGCCCGTGGGGCACCACCAAATGACGGAAACGCCCGATGCGATGCTGCAGGCGCTGGTCGCGTTTCTGACCGTTAGTCCCTGACCAACACCAAGCGCTCCCCCACCCGCTCACGCGCCACGTCTTCGGGGTGGAAAGGCAGTGTCGGCCAACGCTTGGCGGCAAACAGGCGCAATTGATCGGTGCGGTGAGGAGATCCGGGGTGGGTGCTTTGTCCATAGGTCAGGATGGCCTGGGCCACCGGCCCGCGTTCGTCAAAACCGACGGTCTGCACGTAGCTGGTGCCGTAGTCGATGCGCAGGCCGCGTGTGCTGATGCCCGGCGCGGCGCGGTCGCCCAGGTTGTTGAGCACCCCTTCGATCTCGTCGCCACCGTGCAGAAAAATCGGCTCGTCGCTGAACACCGGCCGCTGCACCTCGCCCAGGGCCACGTCGGCGGCAAAACCCGCAGCGCGCACCTTGCGCACCGCCGCGCCCAGGGCATCCCAGATCTTGGTGGCCACTTCGGCGTTGGCCAGGTTCAGCCCGTAAGGCGTTTCGACAGGCCGGGCCTTGTCGAAGGCCTGCCGATACACACCGGGCACCACCGACGCACCGCGCCAGAATTCGCGAAACAGCACCGCGCCCCGAGCGTCGAGGTTGCTGGTGCGGTTCCAGTTGCGCAGTGCGGCGCAACCTGCACGGGCATCGTCATTGGGTGCGCGTTCGCAGGCCGCCAACAGATCGGGCAACACCATGTGGCCCATCAGGTTGCGGTTGCCAAACAGTTGCGCCTGCATGCCCGCCAGCGTGACCTTGCCGCGGCCCAGCAGCTCGGGGATTTCGATCAGCTCCGAGCGCGTGCGCGGTCGCCGCACCACGTCGTCACCCACCAGGGGCGAGATCGCCCCCCAGCGCTGGGCCGGGTGGGTGTAGGCAAAACCATCGTTGCTGTTGTGCACCCAGTCGCTGCGCACCGCCACGGGCATGCGCTCGATGGGGGTCAGGCCCGGCACCGGCGATGCCGCGTCGCGCCGCCAGTCGCAGGCGCTGCGCGAGCCGTCCAGCACCACCAGTCCCACCGCCGCCAGCTGACCGGCCGCCCGCGGACTGGGCGCACATTGGCGCAGTTGCGCCGCGTCGACATCGGGTACCACGCTGACATCGGCATACAGGGCGTTGCCATGGCGGTCCGCCGCAATGGTGTTGACCCACGGGATGCCCAGGTTGCGCATGCCCGAGCGCATGTCGTCCACGTGCCGAGCACGGGCAAAGGCCAGCCAGGTGTCTTGCGAGCGCGTGTTGCCGCTGTTGGCGTCCTGCAGGGCATAGGCCGCTTGGGCAGTCCAGTTCAGGCCCGCACGGGGGTTGACCATCACCGGCCCGAAGCGCGTGAGCCAGGCCGTGGTTTCCTTGGTCGAAACGCTGCCGTCCGCGGCACGGGATCGGATGGACAGCTTCATCGGTTTCATGTCTTCGGCCTTGCCGTCCACCAGGTAGCGCGTGGGATGGCCGGGCACCAGCGCCAGCTCGTGCAAGGTGAAGCGTTTGCCCGTGGACACCGTGTGTGACCAGGCCACGTCCTTGTTGAAGCCGATCTGCACCAGGGGGGTGTGGCCGATGCTTGCGCCCATCACGTCCAGCACACCCGGCACCGTGATGTGCATCTGCCAGAAGCGGTTGACGCCAACCCACGGAAAGTGCGGATTGCCCAGCAGCATGCCGCGGCCGTTGGCGGTGGTGTCGCGCCCGAAGGCCCAGGCGTTGGAGCCGAAGGGCGAATCGAGCAGGCCGGCATCGCGCATGGCCTGGGCCGCTTCGGCCAGATCGATGCGGTCCGGATCCTGGCCGGCGGGCGCACCGGTGGCGGCAGCAGGCGCAGCGGGTGGTCGCGCAGCCAGCACGGCGTCGGCCAAGGCGGCAATCCCCGCCTGCACCGAGGTGATCTCGCCCAGCCGGCGGTATTCGGCCAGGGTCATGGGCTTGACCCAGGCCTGTCCTCGACATGCGTCGGGCAGGCGGCTGCTGGCGTCGGTGAGGTATCGGTTGTAGCCGGCCACGTAGCCACGCGCCATGGCCTGCACGTCGCGCGAGGCCAGCGCCCAGGCGCGCTCCAGCCGCGCGTCGTCCATGTGCAGGGCGATGAAAAAATCCACCTGCTCGTTGGGCAGCACACGCAGGCCCAGTTGCCCGCTGCCGGCCGCACCGAAGGTGGCTGCCCGCTCGCCGCGTGCGGTCACCAACTGCTGCGCGGTCTGGCAGACGTTGTCCTGCGCGTGGGCATAGGCCACCCCGTAGGCCAGGGTTTCCACATCGGGCGCGCTGATGTGGGCCACGCCATGGGCGGTGCGATCGATGGTGGCGGCGCGCCCACCACTGGCCGTTGTGAGGCTGTTGAAACTGGTGCAGCCTGCAGCCATCAACAGCAGGCCGCCGGCAAGCACATGCCAGGCGCCCCTGCACCCGGAAGATCCACACATCGAAGGGTTCACGATTGCTCCTTTTATTATAGCTAACTATTGATGATTGACGCTCGCTAACGGCCTATTCTTGTCAAAATTGACTCTGAACGGCCGTTTGCAAGCCCTCAAGCTGGCAACAAGCAACCCACCACCGGCGCCTGTGCGATGCGCCACAGGCCGTCGATGGCCGTGCGCATTTCACCCTCGCCCGCAGCGCCGGCGTAGGCCGCCAGGCGTATGGCCTTGTCGGTGATTTCGGTGCGCGAGAGTGTGTTGCCCGGATCGCCCTTGGGCTCGTCGACGCGGCCCTTGAGCACGCGCCCGTCGTTCGTGGTGACGGTCACCTTGCCGATCCAGCGGCGCGGGTAGGCGCCATCGACCTCGGCGTCCAGCACCATCGTCACGCGGTCGCAGAAGGCACGCGTGCGCTCGCTGCGAAAGTGCTGGTCGAACTCGGCGAGCCCAGCGTGGCTGAACTGCGCGGCGTCTATTCTCGCGGAGGATTCTCGACCGCAACCCGGTTGCTGCCGGCAACCATCCTGAACTCGTAGAGACGACATTCGAGTGCACCGTTGAACAGTGGCGTCCGCTTGCTGGGCGTCAAGCGAACGAGACCCGGCAATCGGCTGTCGGCACTCAACAGGCAACAGGTCCAGCCGGCAAAGCGGCGCTTGAGCGCATTCCCCAGCAAGGGGTAGAAAGCCGCCAGGGCATCACTGCTCGAAACTCGTTCCCCGTAGGGCGGGTTGCTCACCAACACGCCCGCCTTCGCCGGGGCATCCCGCTCGTGTACGTCAGCCACGCGCTGGTCTACTGCCGACAACAGTCCGCAGCGATCGAGGTTGG
>CAYNWR010000286.1:0-4293 GCA_964400915.1 uncultured Burkholderiaceae bacterium | reverse complement strand
ACCATTTCGGCACCAAGCCTGGCTATCTCGGCCCCATTGGCCTGCGAAAGCCGATCCATGTCGTGGCCGACCGCGAGGTGGCTGTGATGGCCGACTGGGTGTGCGGCGCGAACGAGGCCGACTTTCACATCCAGGGCGTCAACTGGGGCCGTGATCTGCCGGAGCCGCTGCGGGTTGCCGACATCCGCAATGTGGTCGAGGGTGATCTTTCGCCCGATGGCCAAGGCGTTCTGGCCATTGAGCGGGGCATCGAGGTGGGCCATGTGTTCTACCTCGGCACCAAGTACAGCAAGGCCATGAATGCCACTTTCCTGGACGAAAACGGCAAACCGCAACTCATGGAAATGGGTTGCTATGGCATCGGCGTCACGCGTCTGCCGGCCGCGGCCATAGAGCAGAACCATGACGAGCGCGGCATCATCTGGCCAGACGCCATCGCGCCGTTTACCGTCGTCATCTGTCCCATTGGCATGGACCGCAGCGCCGAAGTCAAGGCGGCGGCGGACAAGTTGCACGACGAATTGCTCGCGGCTGGCGTGGATGTCCTGCTGGACGACCGTGGAGAGCGTCCCGGGGCGATGTTCGCCGACTGGGAACTCATTGGCGTACCGCACCGCGTGGTCATTTCAGACCGCGGCCTGAAAGAGGGCCAGCTTGAATACCAGCACCGTCGAGACACGGCGGCCACCAAGGTGCCGGCGGGCGAAGTGTTTGACTTCGTGAAGGGCCGGCTGGGCGTGTGATCGCGCGACGTCACTGCCTTTCACTGCTGCTGGCCCCGGGTCCGCTGGTCCTGTTGGGCCTGCCCGGTGTGGCAACCGCCGGCGCACAGGTGGAAGAGCCTTTGGTGGACTCCGTGCGCACCGCATTGAGTTCGGCCATTGCCAACAGCGCACCACCGGTTCCCGAGTTCAGCGATACCGAGTCGCGTCTGGCTTACCTGCGGTGGCTGGGTGCCATGAGCACGCGCCTGAAGCGGCGCAAGCCCGATTGGGATGTGCGCCGTGAGTTCCTTCAGACCGTCTGGTACGAAAGCCGCCGGGCCGGACTGGAAACGGCGCTGGTGCTGGGCCTGATCCAGGTGGAAAGCGGCTTTCGCAAGTTCGCCGTGTCCAGCGCGGGCGCGCGCGGCTACATGCTGGTCATGCCCTTCTGGACGCGTGTGATCGGGGATGGTGATGCCGGCAAGCTTTTCCACATGCAGACCAACCTGCGTTTTGGCTGCGTGATCCTGCGCCACTACCTGGATCGGGAAAGCGGCAACCTGTTTATGGCCTTGGGGCGCTACAACGGCTCGAGGGGGCGGGCTGAATACCCAAATGCGGTGTTTGCTGCCCAGAAGCTCTGGGATTTCAGCGCCCAGCTCAAGGCCCGCTGAAATCCCGAAGCGATTCAGTGCACGAAGCCCATGGCACGCTTGCCGGCTGAAGGGCGGGGCAGATCCTCGGCCTGGATGCGGTCGCGGTCGTTCAGACGGGCATTGCCAAATCCCATCATCAGCGCGCGGCGCATCTCACGCGGCGCAAGTGCGGCGAGGATGTCCAGCACATCGTCATCGGGCTGCGCCTGAAAACGCTCGCCCCAGCCGTGTTCGCCCCGGATGGTGGCGTACAAGTGCCCCGCAATGCGGCGCGAGGCCTCGGCCGAAGGCGCCTCGACGGCGAAAACGTTCATGCGGTTGAGGATCGGCTCGGGGATGCTGCGCTCATCATTGGCGGTGAGCACCCAGATGATTTGGCTGGCGTCGATGGCGATCTCGGCAAACTCGTCTGTGAAGTCCTGTGCACTGTCGTGCTCCAGCAAGCTGTAGAGGGCGCCCAGCGGATCGTATTGGGCATCCGCGCTGGCCTTGTCGATTTCATCGACGACGATCACGGGGTTGGCGTATTGCCCGTCCACCAAGGCCTCGAAAACCTTGCCGGGCTTTGCACCTTTCCATTGCGACGATGACCCGGACAGCAGCCAGCCAGCAGTCATGGAGCTCATCGGCACCAAGGTCATGCCGGTGCCCAACAAATCGGCCAGCTTGCGCGCAAAGTGCGTCTTGCCGATTCCGGGTGGTCCCAGCAGCAGCATCGGGGTGATTTCCAGTCCATCGCCGCTGTCCTGGCTCAAGGCCACGTGGCGCTTGACGTCGTCCAACGCATCACCGAAATTGGGCAGCTGATCGTAAAGATCGGCCATATCGGGCAACCCGGCAGGCTTGACCTGAAACCGGTCAGGTCCTCGTTCCAGCATGCGTTGGTAGGTGCTGCGAAGCGACTCGTGGTCGCGCTCGGGCAACTTGACCAATTTGGCGTGCACATCGGCCGGGCGAAAGACACTGCGAACCTTCGCAATCGGCAGATGAAACGTCGAAGACTGCGGTACCAGACTGCGCGACTCCATCGACCACTCCCGTTGTAGCGATGGGAATCATTCAAGCACAAAAGGTGCCAGTTTGACCCAGGCACTCCCCCGGATGTCGTCTGGTGGCGACAGGGGGGCACCCGTGGCCCCCCAACAAGGCACGGATCAGCGCGGGAGAATCTTTTGCAGTTCGCCCGACTCGTACATCTCCATCATGATGTCGGAGCCGCCCACAAACTCGCCATTGACATACAACTGCGGAATGGTGGGCCACTGGCTGTAGTCCTTGATGCCCTGGCGAATGGCATCGTCTTCCAGTACGTTGACGGTCTTGATCGAACGGGTATCGACGCCACAGGCCTTGAGAACCTGGATGGCGCGTCCGGAGAACCCGCACATGGGAAAACTGGCGCTGCCTTTCATGAACAGCACCAGGGGGCTGCCTTTGACCAGGCTGTCGATGCGTTGTTGCGTTTCGTTCATTGCCGTTTCCATCCTGTTCCGATCTGAAGAACTACCCAGTATTGATTGTGCGCTTTGCCCCAAATGTGCGCAGTCGCTGGGGTTTCAAGGTTTCTGCAGGCAAGGCCAGCCAAGCCTGCTCGAGATCACGAATTTTCCCAGATTCCGCCGGTGCAGCGAACAATCCCGGCCAGATCCCGGCGCGCTGCGATCCGGGCGTAACCATGGGCGGCCAGCAAGTCATGGACGGGTGCAGCCTGGTCATGGCCGTGTTCGAGCAACAACATGCCGCCAGGCAGCAGGTGGCGGCGCGCGCCCGCGACAATGGCATGCAAATCGGACAGCCCGTCCGCACCAGCAACCAGGGCGCTGCGTGGCTCATGGCGCAGGCTGGGCAGGTGAGGGTCGTGATTCGAAAGGTAAGGTGGATTGGAAACCACCAGGTCAAAGGCGGGAAGCGCGCGGATGGGGGCAAACCAATCGACTTCGCCGTTGGTGTCATCCACGCGGGCCAGGCGCCAGTCCACCGACAGCTCATGGCGCCAGCCATTGGCTCGCGCCATCTCCAACGCTGCCGTGCTTCGATCAGTGGCGATCGCAACCACATGGGGACGTTGCGATTTGATGGCCAGAATCACCGCGCCACTGCCCGTGCCAAGGTCCAGCACACGGGCAGGCTGATCCGGCGGCAGACACTCCAGCGCCCAATCCACCAGGGTTTCGGTGTCCGCACGCGGATCGAGCACCCCGGGGCCCACGCCCAGTTCCAGGCCATAGAACTCCCGCGAACCGGTGAGGTAGGCCACAGGCACGCCGTCCAGGCGTTGATCCAGGCGTGCGCAAAACTGCTGGTACTCGGCCTTGCCAACCGGAGCCTCACCGTGAGCACGCAGCCAGGCCCGGTCATGGCGAGGGCGGCCCAGGCCATGCAACAGCAGGATCTGGGCGTCCGCATCGGCAATACCCTTTGATCGGGCGTGCGCCAGTGCGCTATCGACGGTTGAAGGGGTGGCCGGCTTCATGGGCCATGTCGTGGCCTGCGAGCGCCCTGGTTGACGGCTCATGGCGCAGACAGGGTGTCGATTCCCAATTCGGCCAGGCGCTGTGCCTCGCGCTCGCGCACCAGGGCCTGAACCACCTCGTCCAGATCGCCTTCCATGACCATCGCCAGCTTGTAGAGCGTGAAATTGATGCGATGGTCCGTCAAGCGTCCCTGGGGAAAGTTGTAGGTCCGGATGCGATCGGAGCGATCGCCGCTGCCGATCAGGCCTTTGCGAACCGTCGCCTCGTGGGTCGCGCGTTCCAGTCGATCCTTTTCCTGGATGCGCGCGAGCAGCACCTGCATGGCGCGCGCCTTGTTGCGGTGCTGGCTTCGGTCGTCCTGGCATTCGGCAACGATGCCCGTGGGCAGGTGGGTGATCCGCACGGCCGAATCGGTCTTGTTGATGTGCTGGCCGCCGGCGCCGCTGGCGCGGAAGGTGT
>CAYNWR010000285.1:0-4308 GCA_964400915.1 uncultured Burkholderiaceae bacterium | reverse complement strand
TTTCAAAGAAGGTGTGGTGGCGCGCGGTGTAGCCCACGTTCTCCAGGTCGTTGTGTTTGCCACCTGCGCGCAGGCAGGCCTGCACCGAGGCCGCACGCACATAGCTGCGCTTGTCGGTGCCCAGGAACACGTCCTTGAACTGCACCATGCCCGAATTGGTGAACATCAGGGTGGGGTCGTTGCCCGGCACCAGCGGGCTGGAGGCCACCACGGTGTGGGCCTTGGCCTCAAAAAAATCGAGAAACGTCTTGCGGATGTCGGCAACGGAAAGCTTGGGTGCGGTCATGGGAAACAAGAATGCCCCGGCGGCGCCCCCGGGGTGCGGAAGCAGCGCGCAAGTGCTTGATTTGGAAGAACTTTTGATTATAGGACGCCGCAGCGTCGGCCCGCACCGGTGGTGACGGTCAAATCGTCTCGGCCACCGGTGGCTGGGAAGCCAGCGGGCTGACGCCACGGCGCTCGAAGAAGCCCGACTGCTGCAGATCGGCGATGTCGCTGAACTTGGCGACCTGGTCTCGCCCATTCTTCTTGCTGTAGTACAGCGCGCGATCGGCCTCGTTGATGAGGGACTTGAGGGTGGCTGGACCCAGCTCGGGGTGCGGTCGCAGGCTGGCCTGTGTGATGCCGATGCTGACCGTCACCGGCACGGGGTTGGAGCGATACACCCAGTTGAGATCGCGCACCTTGCGCAGCAGGCGGGTGGACAGGCGTTCGGCCAGCGCCAGGGGCGTGTCGGGCAGGATGACCAGGAACTCCTCGCCGCCCCAGCGCGCCACCAGATCGGTGGCCCGGAAGAAGCCGCGCAAGGTCGCAGCCAGCGTGCGCAAGGTCTCGTCGCCACATTCGTGGCCCCAGGTGTCGTTGATGCGCTTGAAGTGGTCGATGTCCAGCAGCAGCACCGACACCGGACGTCCGGCGGCAATCGATTCGCTCACCAGGATTTCGCCCAACTGGTCAACCGCCCGCCGATTGGCCAATTGGGTGAGCTGGTCGATCTGCGCATGGGCCCGTTGTTCGCGCACCATGCGGAAGTTGGTGCGGGTGAGGTACTCGACAAACACCGATGCCAGCACAACCGTCAACAGCGCCAAACCCAGCGCAATGGCCAGCGGCAACAATTGCTGCGGCGCCAGTCCGCGCCAGTGATACGCCAGCAGCGCGACGGCCGCCACCGTACCGTTCAACAGGGTGGCCGTTGCCACGCCCATGAGCAAGATGGCCGTGGCAATCATGAACAGGACCAGGCCCACCACGCCGTCGATCGTCGGTCCGCCCGGCATGGCGTGTGTGGCGATCAAGGACAAGGCCCCACCGAGCACACCGATCGACGCCAGATGGATCACCGCCCGCGGATCGGTGACGCGCGACGCGATCCACCCCATGAGCAGCAGGAACACCGCACCCCCTGCGCGGATGATCAGCAGCAGGGCCGGATCGATCCAGGTGTTTTGAGGAACCGTCCAGATGTGGAACGCAACGAACATCAGCGCGATCGGCCAGGTGGCGGGCCAGAAGATGTCGCTGACGACACGGCCGCGGTAGCGCTGGTAGGAGGCTTCGACCTCGGGCGAAAAGCGCCGCATCTCCACCAGCAGACGGTAGGGGTTGAGGCGAACGCGGGGCTTGGCCAGCATGTTGTAGCCAATCATCATACAAGCCCGGCGCGGTATTCAGGCAAAACGGGCGGACTTTGCCGGTCAATCGTGACGATCGGGAAGCTGCCGCGCCCGCGCTGCTCCTATACTACGGGCCGCCTGACGCCGAAACAGCGACGCTCAGGCGCCTGCGGGTGTAGTTCAATGGTAGAACGGCAGCTTCCCAAGCTTCATACGAGGGTTCGATTCCCTTCACCCGCTCCATGGGCCCTCCATCGGTTCATGGGCCCAGCACAGCCTTGAGGAATCCCTCCACCGGGTGTCGCGCAGCCGGCAGGTTGAGCAAGGTGTGGGGCGCCCCCGGGATGAGGACCACACTGGCCTGCTTGTGCGCCTTGAATGCGCCGGCGCAATGCCCGCGCGCCTGCGGATTGCCCAACCAGGCGTTTTCGGCCGAGAAGAACGGATCGGTCGAGCTGATGACGTTGAGCACGGGGCGTTCGGGGACCAGCGCCGTTCGATGGCCCGTCACGAAGTAGTTGTCCTCGCAACTCCAGGCAAACAGGATGCGCCCCGCAAACTCCAGGCCCGCGTGCCGCGCGACCGCCGGCGCGCCCTCGCTGGTGCCGGCCAAGACCAGGCGGGTGGTGTCGGCCCAGGGCTGGTTTTTCAGCGCATCCAGGGCGAGCGCGATCTCGGACGCCCTCAGGTCGTGGATTTTTTCGTACAGATCCTTGGCGATCGGTGATTTGTAGGTCATCCGGTCGGGAACGGCAAAGGAGTCGGGTGCGATCGAGGCGATGCCCAGCGACGCCAGCCAGCGTTGCCATTCACCGATCGCAGCCAGGCCCAGTCCGGAAGAGCCGTGCAGGAAGACAACCACCGGGGCGCGGACGGTGGACATCGTTCGGGGTGCCTGGGCCAGGGGACCGAGGTATGGCGCACCGGACGTGACACGGCCTGGCAAGCCGATCTGGGCGTTGTCGATGGCTTTGCGGCCTGATTCAGGGGTATGGACCAGGCCCGTGCCTTTGGTTTCGCCCGCCGGCGCCTGCGCCAGGGCTGCAGTGCTCAGCATGCTCAGCGCCGCCAGGCAGACGCCGGCAACCAAGGATTTGCAATTTCTGGATGGGTTCATCGGATGTGATTTGGTGGAAGGGATGTGGTGGGGCCCATGCCCTGAGCCTGTCGGATCGGCCTGGGCATTACAAAAATGTACAGCTTCACACGTCTGGGTTGGCGCCAGGCATTGCGTGAAGGTGCCGACCCGCCTACCATCTCGCCATGGCCACCTCTTCCATCGGTTCCGCAAGTTCGTCCGCCTATTCCGGCTTGCAGGCCGCCCAGGCGCGCCTGGATGCGTCGGCCCACAACGTGGCCAATCTGCTGACCGAGGACGCACGACGCGTCGAAGTGCGCCAGACCGAGGCCGAATCCGGCGGTGTGTCCACCGAGCAGGTGCAGACCGCAGACGTGCAAAAGCGTCTCGAGGAAGACCTGGTGGCACAGATCGAGTCGCGCAACGCCTACGAAGCCAATTTGCAGGTGTTTCGCTCGGCCGACCGCGTTGCGGGCGCGCTGCTGGACGAACAAGCCTGAGGGCTTTGGCGCCGGGTTTTGGGGGCTCTTACCCCAGATTTATGCCCAAATCATGCGGTAGCTAGCGTCAATCCTTGATGGTTTGCTATTTTTTTTGATTCACCGAAAGTCGCGGCTCATGCCCTGCTGTGCCAGGCGCCCCAGCAGCGGTGTCCAGTCGTGCAGTTGCCGGGCGATCAGGTGGCGCACCTGGCCACCGCTGTCCTCGTCGCGCTGCCACTGCCCGCTCACCGCAAGCAACTTGGCCCCCACCAGCACCTGGCGCTGACGCTCGCGCACGTGCTTCCAGACGATGACGTTGATGGGGCCGGTTTCGTCCTCGAGGGTCACGAACACCGTGCCCCCGGCGGTCTGGGGCTGCTGGCGCACCGTGACCAGGCCGCAGGCCCTCACACGCCGCCCATGCGGCAGGCCGTTGAGGCGTTCGGCCGTCTGCACCTTCAGGCGATCGAGCCGCTCCCGCAGCAAGGCCAGCGGATGGCGGCGCAGCGTGAGCCCCGTGGCGGCGTAGTCGAAGACGATCTCCTCGCCCTCGGGTGGCGCGGGCAGGGTCAGCGCCGCTTCGTGCACCGAGGCACCGGCCAGCACCTGCGGCGGCGCCTGCCAGGCGCTGGCCTGCCAGACCTGCTGGCGCCGGTGGCCGGCCAGGCTGGACAGGGCGTCGGCCGCAGCCAGGGCCTGCACCTCGCCGCGATCGAGCGCCGCACGGTGCGCCAGATCGTCCACCCCGGCAAACGGCGCCTGCTCACGGGCGGCCACGATGCGCAGCGCCGCCGCCTGCCCCAGGTGGGCCACCAGGCGCAGGCCCAGGCGCACGGCGGGTGCGGGGGATGAGGTGCACGCCTCCAGCGTGGAGGGCGCCGTGGTGCACGCCTGCAGCGTGGAAGGCGCCGTGGTGCACGCCTCCAGCGTGCAGTCCCACTCGCTCACACACACGTCCACGGGCAGCACCACCACACCGTGGCGGCGCGTGTCCTGCACCAGCTGGGCGGGCGCGTAGAAGCCCATGGGTTGCGAATTGATGAGCGCCGCCAGAAAACACGCGGGCTCGTGGCACTTGAGCCAGCTGCTCGCGTAGGCCAGCAGCGCAAAGCTGTAGGCGTGGCTTTCGGGG
>CAYNWR010000284.1:0-4316 GCA_964400915.1 uncultured Burkholderiaceae bacterium | reverse complement strand
TCGGCCCACTGCACCACCGGGCGCTTGATCACGCTGCTGTGCGCCTGCATCACGCGCAGGGCGCTGGGGGTGTCCACCACGGCAGCCTGCGTGGCCGCATCCAGCTTGCGCCAGGTGGGCCCGCGGCGGTTGATCAGCACGTCCAGGCCCACGGCCTTCACCCAGGTGGCCAGCTGCACATCGGGCACCCCCTGTTTCTTGAAATCGTGAAACACATGGGGCACCCCTTGTGTGTCCAGCCAGGCGCGGGCCTTCTTCACGGTATCGCAGTTGGGGATGCCATAGACGGTGATGGGGGAGGGCATGGTGCGTGGCGGCCAGCAAGGTGGGTGAATCGATCCCACAATCCTCTCATGAACACCCACAAGCCCACGCCCAACCCCCCCGTTGCCATCACCGCCGCCGATGCCGAACCCCGGCGCAAGCCGTCCAACTACCCGCCGCCCTTTGCCGCGCGCATGGCCGGGCGCGAAAAGCGTGTGCTGGGCGATGTGTTCGGCCTTGCGAACTTTGGCGTCAACCTCACGCGGCTGGCGCCGGGGGCGCAATCGGCGCTGCGGCATGCCCACACGCGGCAGGACGAGTTCGTCTACATCCTGCAAGGCCACCCCACGCTGGTGACCGATGCGGGGCGCACGCCGCTGGCGCCCGGGCAGTGCGCGGGATTCAAGGCGGGCACGGGTGATGGGCACCACCTGATCAACGAGACCGCGGTCGAGGTGGTGTACCTGGAGGTGGGCGACCGCACCAGCGGCGATGCCGCCAGCTACCCCGACGACGATCTGGCCGCGCAGGTGGTGGATGGCGTCTGGTGCTTCACGCACAAGGACGGCTCGCCGTACTGATTGGATAAAAGAAGCGCACGCCGAAACCCGACCAGCCCGCAGGGCCGGGTCTGGCCGCTTGCGCTGCAGCCGGGGATCGGGCAAGATACTGTTTATAAAAACAGTGATCGATGTCAATGCCTACCCGTGCTTCGTTTCCCGAGGGTCATGGGGTCTGGCGCGCCGCCGCGCTGGACACCCCGCCGCTGCCCGCCTGGCCCAGCCGCCATGCCGCGCTCGATGCCGTGCTGCCGGGGGGTGGCTGGCCGCAGGATGCGATGGTGGAGATCCTGCAGCCAGCGGCGGTGCACCTCGAATGGCAATTGCTGCTGCCGTCCCTGTGCGCGCGGCTGGCCGCGCACAGCGGTCCGCTGGTGCTGATCGATCCACCGGCCATCCCCCTGGCGCCTGCCCTGGCTGCGCAGGGCCTGCCGATGCAGCGGGTGGTGTGGGTGCGGGCCACCCAGGCGCAGGCGTGTGCCCAGCGGGCGCCGCATGCGCCCGCCTGGTCCGGGTGGGCCTGCGAGCAGGTCTTGCGCTGTTCGCAGGTGGCGGCGGTGCTGGCGTGGTTCTGCAAACCCGCCACGGACGGGTTCTGGCGCCGCCTGCATCTGGCCGCGCAGGCGCATCGGGTGCCGCTGTTTGTGTTCCAGACCGATGCGGCCGATGGCGCCGTGCACAGCAGCCCCGCCAGCTTGCGCCTGCGGCTGATGCCGGCTGCGCCAGGCGGGCCCGGTGCGTCCGGTGCGCAGTGGCAGGTGCAGGTGCTCAAGCGCCGGGGGCCTGCGCTGGCGCAGGGGGTGCTGGGGGCCATCCAGGCGCCGGCCCTCCGTGCCTTGCGAGCGGCGCCCAGCAGCCGTGTCCTGGCCAATCCACCGGTGCTGTTGCCCAGCAGGCCGAATCAGCATGTTGTGGATCGCGTTGTCACCGCATGAAGCGCAGCACGCGCATGGGCCACACGAGGCAGCTGAACTGCATGAGCGGCAGGTGCCGCACCTGGCCGGCCACCTTTCGGACACGGTGGGGGCCCTGGATCGGCAGGCCCTGGCCTGGCGCGCCCTGGCCATCACGCCCCGTGTGGCCTGGCTCGACGAAGCCCTGATCCTGGAGGTGTCGGCCTGCCTGCGGCTGTGGGGCGGCCTCAACGGGCTGGTTTTGCAGTTTTTTGAATCAAATCGTTTGTTTGCGAGCGTCAGATGGGCGCATGGTGCTACATCTTTAGTAGCGATCGGGCGTTTGCGCGATGGTGTGATGGGGTTTGACGGGGGCCATCACGCGCCCCTGCAACTGCCGCTGGCGGCGCTCACGGCGGCACGGCCGCATCTGCCCATGCTCGAACGCCTGGGGCTGCGCACCTGGGGCGATCTGCGGGCCCTGCCGCGCGATGGGGTGGCGCGGCGCTTTGGTGCGGCGCTGCTGGATGCCCTCGATCAGGCCCTGGGCGAGCGCCCCGATCGGCACCCGTGGCTGCGCCTGCCTGATCGCTTCGAGCAGCGGCTGGAGCTGCCCGCCTGGGCCGAAAGCGCACCGGGCCTGCTGTTTGGGGCGCAGCGCCTGTTGGAGGCCCTGTGCGCCTGGCTGCAGGCGCGCCAGTTGGGCGCTCTGGCCCTGGATCTGCACTGGCGCCACGAACTGCGCCGCCACGACGGCGCGGCCCTGCCACCCTGGGGGCGCCTTGCCGTGCGCAGCGGCAGTGCCTGCGCCGACGCACGGCATTGGGGCCGCCTGCTGGATGCGCACCTGGCGCGCCTGGAACTGGCCGCACCCGTGGGGGCCTTGCGCCTGCGCTGCAGCGAGACGGCCGCGCTGCCCCACCAAGGGGTGAGCCTGCTGCCGTCCGCCACCGAACCCGCAGCGGGCGAAGAAGCCTGGGCGCCCCTGCTGGAGCGCCTGAGCGCGCGCCTGGGCGAAGGCTTCGTGCAGCGCGCGGCGCCCGTGGCCGATCACCGCCCCGAGCAATTGGCGGCCTGCGCGCCGGCCACAGGGGTGGGCCCGGGGGGCCGCCCGGAGGCTGATCGAGGGACTCATCGAGGAAGCACGGCGGCCACATCGCCCATGGCCGCCTGGTACCCCACCTGGCTGCTGCCGCAGCCGCTGCCCCTGGCGCAGCAGGGCGAGCGGCCGATGTACCACGGCCCGCTGCAACTGCTGGCCGGGCCGCAGCGCATCGAGACCGGCTGGTGGGACGGTGCAGCGGCCTTGCGCGATTATTTTGTGGCGCGCAGCGAACACGCGGGCTGGGTGTGGATCTTCCGCGAGCGCCCGGGCGATCCGCAGGTGCAGGCGGGCGGGCCACGCTGGTTTCTGCATGGCTGGTATGGCTGAAAAGCAAAGCATCAGCACCAGCACCCGTGTCAGCGGGCTGCCCGCCTACGCCGAGTTGCACTGCCTGTCCAACTTCAGTTTTCAGCGCGGCGCCTCGCACCCCGAGGAACTGGTGGAGCGTGCCCACGCCCTGGGGTATGCGGCGCTGGCCCTGACGGACGAATGTTCGGTGGCCGGTGTGGTGCGGGCGCACGCCGAACTCAAGCGCCTGCGGGCCGAGCAGGGTGGCAGCAGCCTTCGGTTGCTGGTGGGCAGCGAGTTTTCGTTGGATGGGTTTCGCCTGGTGGTGCTGCCGCGCCACCTGGACGGCTGGGGCAACCTGTGCGAGTTCATCACGCGCGCGCGCCGCCGGGTGTCCAAGGGCCAGTACCGGCTGGCACGCGCCGATGTGACGGCCGATGCCCTGGCCGGTTGCGAAGTCCTGCTGGCGCCAGAACGCCTGGCCGCGGTGCTGCAGGCCCCCCCTGCCGACATCCACACCGACACCCTTCGCAGCAACCCGATCACGGCGGCCGCGCTGTGGCTGCGCGAGACGCTGGGCCATGGCGGCACCTGGCTGGCCGCCGAACTGCTGCTGGGCCCGGCCGACGCGCTGTGGCGGCAGTGGCTGCACGAGGCCAGCGCCGCCAGCGGCCTGCCGGTGGTGGCGGCGGGGGATGTGGCGCTGCATCGGCGCTCGCGCAAACCCCTGCACGACGTGCTGACGGCCGTGCGCCTGGGCCGGCCCGTGGCGGCCTGCGGCTTCGATCTGATGGACAGCGCCGAGCGCCACCTGCGCTCGCGCCTGCGGCTGGCGCGGCTGTATCCGCCCGAGTGGCTGGCGCACACGCTGGTGGTGGCGTCGCGCTGCACCTTCAGCCTGGACGAGATCCGCTACGCCTACCCGCGCGAGACGGTGACGGGATTCGGGCCGACGGCCACGCCCGCACAGGTGCTGGCGCAACTCACGCAGGCGGGTGCGGCGCAGCGTTACCCGCAGGGGGTGCCGGCGTCGGTGCAGGCGCAGATCGCGCGCGAACTCGCGCTGATCGCCGATTGCGCCTACGAGATGTATTTCCTCACGGTGCACGACATCGTGCGCTTTGCGCGCAGCAAAGGCATCCTGTGACAGGGGCGCGGCTCGGCGGCCAATTCGGCCGTTTGTTACTGCCTGGGTATCACCGAGGT
>CAYNWR010000283.1:2010-4335 GCA_964400915.1 uncultured Burkholderiaceae bacterium | reverse complement strand
GCCCTTGATCATCACGCTGCGGCACATCTTGATCGCGCTGGCCACACCGATGTTCTCGGCCACGGCCGTGGCGTCCAGGCCCCAGCCCTGCAGGCGACGAGCCAAGGCCTGCGCCTGCGCGCCGCCCAGCAGCATCGGCACACGAACGCCATAGGGCGGCACGGAGGTCATCACACCGGCCTCCACGTAGTGACCACCGGCCGCATCGACCAAGGCCGCACATTGCTGCTTGACGCCGGGCGACGCCGAGTTGAGATCCAGGAACACCGCGCCGCCTTGCAGGTGCTGCGCCGCCTCGCGCGCCACGTCCCGTGTGTTGGCGGCGGTGACCGCCGAAATCAGCAGATTCGCCTGCGCGCACAACTCGGCCATCGAGTTGCAGGCCCGCACCCCCGCGCCCTGCGCGTGTGCCCGCTCGCCCTCGCGCAGGGTGCTGTCGGCAAACTTCAGGTCCCAGGCTGCCACCGCGGTCACGCCCGCTTTGCCTTGCAGGCCCTTGGCAAACACCTTGCCGACCTCGCCGTATCCGATGACGCCGATGCGGATCTGCGCCGGCGATTCGCCAAGAACATGCTCGTGCGCGAAGCGGTTGGGACGCTCAGTCATGGGGCTCCTTGTCTTGATCCGATGGAAAGGGCGCGGCAAGCTCGACGCGGTTTCGGCCCGCGTGCTTGGCGCGATACAGGGCACGATCGGCCTCGTCCAGCAAGTCCTCCGGCCGCGCCTGCGGGCTGGGCGCACCAACGGCCACGCCGATGCTGGCGCTCAGGAAACCCAGCGGAGATTTTTCGTGAACGATGGCGAGGGCAGCCACGGCCGCACGCGCACGTTCCGCAAGCAGGCGGCCTTCGTTCAGGTTGGCCGCCGGAATCAGGAAGACGAACTCCTCGCCGCCGTAACGCGCCACCAGATCACCCGTGCGCGGAAAACAGGCCGCCAAGGCCTGGGCCACCTGACGCAGCACCTCGTCTCCCGCCGGATGGCCGTAGTGATCGTTGTAGGGCTTGAACCAGTCGACATCCACCAGACCAACCACCAACGAGTGGCCCATGCGGCGCGCACGCGCCCATTCGGTGGTCAAGGTGGCGTCGAAATGGCGACGATTGGCCACCCCGGTCAAGCCATCGGTGGCGCTGATCGCCTCAAGCTTCTGGTTCAAGGCCTGCAACTCGGCCGTGCGCTCCTGCACCCGGGTCTCCAGCAACTGTTCGGACGCTTGCAAGGTGCGCACCAGTTGGCCCTGCACCTGCAAGGCCCGTTCGTTGGCTTCGGCGTTCTGGCGCCGCAGGACGTTGTAGCGATCAGCCAGCGCAAACGACAGCAGCACCATCTCGATGGCCGAGCCGATCTGGGTGCCATCCGAGGTGAACACATTGGTGGGCAGGAAACCCAGATTGCGCAGGTGCCCCAGAGCGACCGCCACCAGGATGACACCAAACGCCACCACAAAGTAGTAGGCGCTGCGTTCACGCTTGAGGGCACACGCCAGGCCGGTGACCAGCAGGAGCACCGAGGTGGACATGTTCAAGATCACGAACACGGGCGCCACCTGGCGGAAGGCCATCGGCAGCGCCACCAGGCAGATCACATTCAAGGCCACAAAGACCGAAAACGTCCGGTCCAGACCCGGCACCAGGCGCGCCGTCCCCAGCACCCGGCGCGTGAAATACAACATCGCGATACCCGCCACCGAGGCACTCATGTTGATGCCGGCCATCTGCCAAAACGGCCATTGCGGCCAGAGGTACTCAAACCCCATACCGGTGAACCCTGCCATGGCCATGCCCACCGAAAGGTTGAAGACCACATACAGCAGGTAGTTGGCGTCACGCAAGGCAACAAACAACATCAGGTTGAACACCGCCAACCCGAACATCGCCCCGAAGTAGAGGGCCTGCAGCGCGTAGCTGCCATGCTCATGCACATGAAACGCGTCGTGATCCCAGATGCGCGCCGGGATGTTGAGCGAATTGGGTGACGTGGCACGCAGGTACAGGGTGTGTTCGCTCTTGGCGGGCACCTCGAAGGGCAGCACGATGTAGCGGCTTTCGTGCGGCATTGCCTCGCGCGGCCGTGTATAGCCCACCATCGTGATCTTGCGCGAGCCATCGGGGGCGATCTGGTAGAAATCCAGTTCGGCCAAGAGGGCGTAGGCGATGTGCAGCACCCGCTCGACCGGCTCGCTGCTGGTGTTGCGCACCACCACACGAAGCCAGACGACATCCCGGGTGTACGAAAAACCCTGCGCGTCGCCCCGGTGTGGGCGGGGCGCAAACCGCGCGGCCACCTCGGGTGTGGTGATTTCGTCGATGCCGAGTTCGCCCT
>CAYNWR010000283.1:0-1910 GCA_964400915.1 uncultured Burkholderiaceae bacterium | reverse complement strand
GCAAACCGCGCGGCCACCTCGGGTGTGGTGATTTCGTCGATGCCGAGTTCGCCCTTCGGATCGATCAGCACGTCCACATGCTGCGTGAGCCCCACGGAGGACCGATCCAGTGCGGTGATGTCCACCGTGCCAGCCCTTGCCGGGCTGAAGGCCAGCAACATCAGGCCCAGCCCCAACACGCCAGCGAGCCACCAACAGCTGACGCTTCGGGCGTCGGCAGGCCTTGAGCGAAATTCTTGCAACAAATCAGCGGCTAGCGAGCATCGCTTCTGCATTGTTTGCTATGCTTTTTATATTCCACCTGTCGATGGCGGGCATCGTCCGCGGTGGTGCCCTGCGCACGTCTAGCGAGCCGACACGCCCAACCACCGGTCCAGCAAGGCCTCGTCACCCAGTAGTGTAGAAGCATCGCTTTGGTGCACCACGCGGCCTTGTTCGAGCACCAGCGCTCGATCGGAAATGGCCAGGATGGCGCGCGGATGCTGTTCGACGATGATGGCCGAGAGCCCTTCATCGCGGGTGATGCGCACGATGGCCGCCAACAGCTCGTCAACGATGATCGGTGCGAGCCCCTCCAGCGGTTCGTCCAGCAGCAACAGGCGCGGATTGAGCACCAGGGCCCGGCCCACCGCCAGCATCTGCTGCTCACCCCCCGACAACTGCGTTCCGAGGTTGGTGCGCCGCTCCGCCAGGCGTGGGAACAGCGTGTAGACCCGCTCGGGCGTCCAGGCGTGTGCGCCCCTGGTTGGGCGCGCCACGGCGGTGAGGTTTTCATGCACCGTGAGCGACTTGAAGATGTTGCGCTCTTGCGGCACCCAACCGATCCCGGCGCCTGCGCGCTCGTGCGAGGGCAGGTTCTGCAATTCAACCCCGTCCAGCACGATGCGCCCGCCATGGTGCTGCGTGGCCCCCACCAGGGTGTTGACAAGGGTGGTCTTGCCGGTACCGTTGCGCCCGAGCAGCGCGAGGGTCTGGCCTTGCGCCAGTGCAAACGAGATGCCCTGCAGCACCAGGGCTTCGCCGTAGCCGGCACTGAGCTCATGCACGCTCAGCAGATCGGGGCTGCTGGTGTTCAAGCCGAACCTCCGCCGCTGTCCCCGTCGCTGGCCCTGCCCACATGCGCCGCCGAGCCGTGTCCGAGATAGACCGCACGCACCCGCTCGTCGGCCGCGATGTCCTGCGGCGGGCCTTCCGTGAGGATTGCGCCGCCCACCAGCACGGTGATGTGCCGTGCATCTTCAACGACCAGGTCCATGTGGTGCTCGATCAGCAGCACCGAGACATCGGCTGGCAACGCGGAAACCGACAGCAGCAATTCGTCGCGCTCGCCGGCGGGCACACCGGCCATGGGCTCGTCCAGCAACAGCACCCGCGGTTCGCAGGCCAGCGCAATGGCGATTTCGAGCAGGCGGCGTTTGCCATAGGGAAGCTCGTCCGTGCGCTGTGCGGCGACATCCTGCAGGCGAAACTGCTCGATCAGACGTGCACAGCGCTCGGCCGTGGACTCGCTGGCGCCGCGCGCCCCAGCAGGCCTTGGTGCCGCGCCCAGCGGCAACCACCAGCGCGCACCGCGGCCGCGCTGCTGTTCGACCACCATCGCCAGGGTCTCGATGGGTGTGAGGCTCGCAAACAACTGGTTGATCTGGAACGTGCGCACCAGCCCGCGTTGCACACGCCGATGCGGCGCGAGTTGCGTGATGTCATCGCCCTCAAGCTCGATGCGACCCTGGGTGGGCGCCAGCACCCCGGTCATCAGGTTGATGAGCGTGGTCTTTCCGGCACCGTTGGGGCCGATCAACGCGTGCCGTGCACCGCGCTGAACATCCAGGTCAACATTGGCCGTGGCGACAATGCCCCCAAACCGCTTGATGAGGCCCCGCGTGCGTAGCACGACTTCGCTGGGTGCACTC
>CAYNWR010000282.1:0-4336 GCA_964400915.1 uncultured Burkholderiaceae bacterium | reverse complement strand
ACCACCCCGTCGAGATGGCGGCAACCCTGGCGGCCGCACGGGGTGCCTACGCCGGACGGCGGCTGGTGCTGGCGTTCCAGCCGCACCGCTACACGCGCACGCGCGATTGCTTCGAGGATTTTGTCAAGGTCATCGGGTTGGCCGACGCGGTGTTGCTGGCCGAGGTCTACGCGGCCGGTGAGGCGCCCATTGTTGCCGCCGATGGCCGCTCGCTGGCGCGGGCGTTGCGGGTGGCCGGCAAGCTCGAACCCGTGTTTGTTGACGACATCGCGCAGATGCCGCAGGCCATCGCCAGCAACGCGCGCGATGGCGACGTGGTGATCTGCATGGGTGCCGGCTCCATCGGCGCGGTGCCCGGCAAATTGGCCCAGTTGTATCAAAACAATAGCAATTGATTGAGATATGACGCTCGCCACCAGTCCAAATAGCTCAGAAGTTCACTGGAACCACGCGCAGGCGGCCCCACTGCCGGCTGCGGCATCGTTCGGGCGCGTGGCGGTCCTGATGGGGGGGCAATCGTCAGAGCGCGACATATCGCTGATGTCCGGTGCGGGCGTGCTGCAGGCCCTGCAGGCCCGTGGCGTCGACGCGCTGGCCTTCGATCCCCGCGAGCGCGGCCTGCACGAGCTGCGCGATGAGGGCGTGGCCCGTTGCTTCATTGCCTTGCATGGGCGCGACGGTGAAGACGGCACCGTGCAGGGCACGCTGGAGTTGCTGGGCATTCCCTACACAGGTTCGGGGGTCCTGGCCTCGGCGCTGTGCATGGACAAGTTGATGACCAAACGCATCTGGTCCAGCGAGGGATTGCCCACGCCACGGTGGGTGCGGCTGACGCCGGGTGAACTCCGGCGCGAGCGCTTGCGCACCGTGCCGGATGAATTGGGATTGCCGCTGATCGTGAAGCCGCCACGCGAGGGCTCTTCGATTGGCGTGAGCAAAGTGGCCGGTTATTCCGAAATGCAGACGGCGGTGGACCTGGCCACCCGTTACGACGCCGATGTCCTGTGCGAGGCGTTCATTGCGGGCGACGAGGTGACATGCGCCGTGCTGCACGATGGCACCGCGCTTCGTGCGCTGCCCGTGGTGCGCATCGTGGCACCCGACGGTGCCTACGACTACCAGAACAAGTACTTCACCGACGTCGTGCGCTACGACTGCCCCAGCGGCTTGCCCGAGCCGGAGGAGCTGGCGATCCAGGCGCTGAGCCTGGCGGCGTTTCGGTCGCTGGGCTGCCGGGCTTGGGGACGTGCTGATTTCATGATTCGCGCGAGCGATCGAAGGCCCTTCCTCCTGGAGATGAACACCAGCCCCGGCATGACCGGGCACTCACTGGTGCCGATGGCCGCAAGGGCCGCTGGCATGGACTACGAGACCCTGTGCCTGCGCGTGCTGGCGATGGCAACGACCGACGCCGCTGCCGGTGCGCACAAAGGGGCAGGCGCATGACGGCCGCGCTCGATCTCCCGGTCGACGTGCGGCTCATGAACATGGTGGCCAACACCTTGTTCGTGCTCTGCGCGTTGTTGCTGTTCGCGCTGGCCGCGTGGTGGGGTCTGCGTCATCCGGTGTTCGAGCTGCGCGGCATCACGGTGCTTGGGGATGTCGTGCGCCACAGCGAGCCGCAGGTGCGCGCCAACGTCGCGCCGCGCCTGGCGGGCAACTTCATCACGATCGACCTGAACGCCGCGCGCACGGCCTTCGAATCGCTGCCCTGGGTGCGCCGGGCGGTGGTGCAGCGCGACTTTCCGTGGCGCCTGCGGGTGACCTTGCATGAGCATCGCGCCATCGCCTTCTGGGGACCCGAATCGGGATCGAAGCTGGTCAACGAACAGGGCGACCTCTTCGAGGCCAACCCGGCCGAAGCCGATGGCGAGAACATGCCGCGACTGATCGGCCCGGATTCGCAGGTGCGGGTGGTGCTGGCGGCCTGGCGCACCTGGCGTCCGCTGCTGCAGCCGCTGTCGATGGACGTGGAGCAGCTCGAACTGGCGGGCAATGGCTCGTGGCGGCTGCGAACCGACACCGGGGCGCTTGTCGAAATGGGGCGCGGATCGACCGATGAGCTGGCCCAGCGCCTCACGCGCTGGGTGCAGATGGCCACTGCGGTGGCTGCCAAGCAGGGACGGCGTGCGGACGACATCGAAAGCGCCGATCTGCGCTACCCCCAGGGCTTTGCCGTGCGCCTGCGTGGTGTCGGCACCGCACCCGCACCAACACCCACCCCCACCACCGCTGCGAGAGCCCCCACGAAAGCGCAACGATGACCCGCATGCGACGACGCCCCCCACACACAACGGAAACACGCCATGGCTAAGGAATACAAGGATCTGATCGTGGCGCTGGACATCGGCACCGCTGAAATCAAGGTCGCGGTGGCCGAGATCCAGGCCGACGGCACCCTCAAGCTGGCAGGCCTGGGGGTGGCCCCGTCCAACGGCCTCAAGCGCGGTGTGGTGGTCAATATCGACGCCACCGTCCAGAGCATCCAGCAGGCCCTGAAGGAGGCCGAGCAGGTTTCGGCCTGTCGCATCACGCGCGTGTGCACCGGCATCACGGGCAGCCACGTGCGCGTCATGAACTCCAGCGGCATGGTGGCCGTCAAGGACCGCGAAATCGGCGCGGCCGATGTGGCCCGCGTGGTCGATATCGCCAGCGCCGTGAGCATTCCCAACGACCAGCGCGTGGTGCTGATCGAGCGCCAGGAGTTCGTCATCGACGGCCAGGAGGTGCGCGAGCCCGTGGGCATGAGCGGGGTGCGCCTGGAAGCCAAGGTGCACATCGTCACCGGCGCGCAGAGCGCGGTGGACAACGTGCTCAAGTGTGTGCGCCGCTGCGGGCTCGAGGTGGATCACCTCACCTTCAACCCGCTGGCGTCCAGCCTGGCCGTCTTGAGCGACGACGAGCGCGAACTGGGCGTGGCCCTGGTCGATATCGGTGCCGGCACCACGGACGTCGCCATCTTCACCGGCGGTGCAATCCGCCACTCGGCGGTGATCCCGATCGCTGGTGACCTCATCACCAGCGACATCGCGATGGCGCTGCGCACGCCCACCAAGGATGCCGAAGACGTGAAGATTGAATTCGGCTGCGCCAAGCAGGTGCTGGCCGACCCGGATGCGCAGGTGGATGTGCCTGGCTTGGGCGATCGTGCGCCGCGCAAGATCAGCCGCCAGGCGCTGGCCGGCGTGATTGAACCGCGCGTCGAGGAGATCTTCTCCATCGTGCAGCAGACGATCGCCGAATCCGGATGCAGCGAGGTGCTGTCCTCGGGCATCGTGATCACGGGCGGCAGCGCGGTCATGCCCGGCATGGTCGAGCTGGGCGAGGACATCTTCCTCAAGCCGGTGCGGCGCGGACTTCCCAAGTACGGCGGACCGCTGGCCGAGCTGGTGGCTGCTCCGCGCGCAGCGACGGCCATGGGCATGCTCGAAGAGATGCGCCTGGCCCAGTTGCGCGGACTCAAGCTGGAAGCTCAACGCGGCTCGGTCAAGTCCGCGATGGGGCGAGTCAAAGACTGGTTTGTCGGGAACTTTTGACCATGACGGCGTACAGGCATCTCGCGCGCGGCAGCCCCCCAGGTCAGGACAGGCGGCGGGCTGGCGCGGGCCCACCGCCTTCGGATGTCGCGCAAGAAAACGAAACAACGAACTGGCAACTGACGATTAGGAGATTTGAAAATGCCCATTGAAATGATCGACGAAGAGTTCAGCCTGGGAACGCAGATCAAGGTGATCGGCGTCGGTGGCGGCGGCGGCAACGCCGTCGCGCACATGATCGAAAGCGGCGTGCAGGGGGTGGACTTCATCTGCGCCAACACCGACGCGCAAGCCCTGGCCAAGAGCCGTGCCTCGCGCATCATCCAGCTTGGTGCCAACAGCCCCGCGCGTTCGGGCCTGGGCGCTGGCGGCAAGCCCGAGCGCGGGCGCGAAGCCGCGCTGTGCACCGAAGAGGAGATCCGCGACGCGATCGGTGGCGCCGACATGCTGTTCATCACCGCGGGCATGGGCGGCGGCACGGGCACCGGCGCCGCGCCTGTGATCGCGCGGGTGGCCAAGGAGATGGGCATCCTCACCGTGGCCGTGGTCACCAAACCCTTCGACTGGGAGGGCGGGCGTCGCATGAAGAACGCCGAGGACGGCCTGGCCGAGCTGGAGGCCAACGTCGATTCGCTCATCGTGGTGCTCAATGAGAAGTTGCTCGATGTCCTGGGCGACGACATCTCGCAGGACGAGGCGTTTTCCTACGCCAACGACGTGCTCAAGAACTCGGTGGGCGGCATCGCCGAGATCATCAACGTCGAGGCCCTGGTGAACGTCGACTTCGAGGACGTGCGCAC
>CAYNWR010000281.1:0-4393 GCA_964400915.1 uncultured Burkholderiaceae bacterium | reverse complement strand
TGTCCAGGCCACCATGGGCCTGCGCGGCCTCGTCGAACACACGCTCGTGCGCCTGCCGATCGCGCACGTCCAGGGCGGCGGCGCGAACGTCGCACCCACTGGCCTGCAGGCGCTTGGCCTCGCGCTCGGCGGCGGCCCCGTCGATGTCCAGCAAGGTGACGCGGGCGCCCTGGTCGGCCAGCGCCTCGACGCAGGCCAGACCGATTCCGCTGGCGCCCCCGGTCACGACAGCGGCGCGCCCCTGCAAGGCAAACGCGCGTTGCAGGTTCCAGCGTGGACGCTCAGCTTCGGTCATTGGCTGCCGTTTGCAGGGCCAGCGCATCGGCCGTGGCCTGGTCGAACCAGCGGATGTAGCTCAGCCGCCCTTCGTCGGTCACGGTTTCGTCGGGAAAGGCTGCCAACATCTCCTGCACAAAGGCCTGCACGTGCGCCTTGTTCTCGGCGTGGGCGATCACGTAGAAGGTGTTGTGCCGGATGGCCTGCACCACGCGTTCGCCGATCAGCATCGGGTCCACCCCGATCTGCTGCAGCGAGGGCATGCTGATCGGTGGGCGGGCTGCACGGGCATACCGCTCGGGCCGCAGGCGTTCGGAATTGCGCACGTTCGATCGGGTGGCCCCCGGGCACAGCACCGAGACGCCGATGCGGTGCTTGCCCACCGACAGCCGCAGCGAGCCCGACAGACCGTGGATGGCAAACTTGCTTGTGGAATAGATGCCGCCCCACGCAGGGGCCGGCACCAGGCCCGCGATGGACGAGGTGTTGACGATGTGCCCGCCTTCACCGTGCCGGCGCATCCTTGGCAGAAAGGCCAGAATCCCGTTGATCACGCCGTTCAGGTTGACGCCCATGATCCAGTCCCAATCCTCGGCCGCGGCCTCGTCCATCGGAATCGGACTGCTGACGCCGGCGTTGTTGCACAGCACATGCACCTTGCCGAAGGCCGACTCGGCGTGTTCGGCGGCGGCCATCATGGCGTCGCGGTTGGCAACATCCAGGCGCAGGTAGCGCAGGCGCGGCTCGTGGGGGGCCAGCTGCTCGCGCGCCTGCGCCAGGTGCTCCTCGCTCAGGTCGGCCACCACGACGTTCATGCCCTCCTGCAGAAAGCAGCGTGTCATGCCCAGCCCGATCCCGCTGGCACCACCCGTGACGAACGCCGTCTTTCCGTGCAGGTGCTTCATGTGGCCCGTCGCTCAGCCTTCGACCGTGATGTTCAGCGCCTTCACCAGGTTGCCCCAGCGTTCGGCGTCGGCCTTGAGCAGCGCGGCAAAGTCGGCCACCGGTGCGGCCTTGGGCAGCGACATCTTTTGCAGCAGCTCGCCCACCTCCCTGGAGGCCAGGGCCTGCTGCAGGGCCTGCTGCACCTGCGCCAGCGCCGCCGGCGTGATCTGACCCGGTGCGAACACCGCGTGGCGATCTTCCACCACCACATCCAGACCCGCCTGCACCATCGTTGGCACGTCGGGCACATACACCGAACGTTCGCTGGCGGTGATCCCCAGCAGGCGCAGCTTGCCGGCCTTGACATGCTCCAGCCCGCCCGCCACCGACGCCACGCTGATGGGCACCTCGCCACTGAGCAGGGCCAGGAAGGCCGGCGCGTCGCCCTGGTAGGGGACGGCCTGCCAATCCAGTTTCGACTGCCGCCCCAGCAGCAAGGCCGCGATGTGCGGCGTCGAGCCCGCACCGGTCATGCCGCAGCTGCGCTTGGCGGGGTTGTCCTGCAGCCACTTCAGCACCTCGGGCAGGGTGCGGAGGTTTTCGGGGACACCGGGGCCTGCGTACAGGCCCAGATCGAGGCGCGCCACCGGGGCCAGGGGTGCGAAGTCGCGCGAGACCTCATAACGCACGCTCTTGTACAGGTGGGGCGCCAGCGTGATGATGGACGCGGGTGACACCAGCAGCACGGTGCCATCGCTCGGCGCACTGCGCAGTTGGTCCGCCGCAATGCGGCCCCCGGCACCGGGGCGGTTGTCCACGATCACCGGTGCCCCCAGCGCGGCCTTCATCGGTTCGACGAAGGAGCGCGCCAGCACATCGGCCGGGCCACCGGGTGGAAAGCCCACCACGAGGCGGGTGGGCCCGCGCGTCTGCGAAAGGGCGGGTACCCCGAGCGTGCCAATGGCACCAAGCGCCAGGCCGGCACTGGCTTGCACGAGGGTTCTGCGTTGAAGGGTCATCGTGGTCTCCTGCTGAGTGGTCTTGGGGGGTGTGATCGGGCTGGGGGCTTGGCGCCTCAGGTGGCTGCGCCGACGGCCATGTCCGACAGGCGCTGAAAGCGTTCGATGTTGGCGGCCTGCGGCAGCAAGCCGGTGGTGCAGCACACAAAACTCATGTCCAGTTCGGGGTCGACCCACAGCAGGGTCGAGCCGGCCCCGTAGTTGCCAAAGGTCTCGGGCGACGTGAGGGTGCCGAACTGGTGGTGCACGATGCCCTCGCCCCGCACGCTGAAGCCCAGGCCGATGAAGGCCGGCGGCGGCTCCCATCCGGCACGCAGGGCCACCGTGCGGTACAGCTCGTTGGGCAGCTGGCCCGTCCAGTTGCGCCTGGCCAGTTGCACCATGCGCGGCGACAGGATGCGGGCGCCGTCCAAGGCGCCACCGCAGCGCAACATTTCGGCAAAACGCCAGAGGTCGCCCACCGTGGCGCAGGCCCCGACATGCGGCGCCTCGTTGACCGGTTCCTCGAACAGGCCGTGCCGGCCCGCCTGGGTGCGGCCCCGCACGGCGATCGGCACCACGCCCCGGATGTCGGGCACCACCTTGCGTGTGCGCAGGTCGGCCCGCACGCCAAAGGCGGTGTCGCGCATGCCCAGGGGATCGAACAGATCCTGCTGCGCGATCTCGCGAAACGCTCGGACCTGCGGGTCGGTTCGTCGCAGCATCTCGCCCATCAGCACGTGATTGACCACGGGCGCGTAGTCGCAGCGGGTGCCCGGCGGCACGGTGCCGTGCACGTTCTCGATCACGGCCTGCAGCAGCTCGGCCAGGTTGTCTTCGAACAGGTCGGGCTTGGGTGTCCAGACCCCCGGCATGCCCGCCGTGTGGGTCAGCAGGTGATGCAGCCGGGTGGCGTCGCGCGGGGCCCCGACGAACTCCGGGATGACATCGGCCACACGCGTGGTGAGCGCCAGTTGCCCCAGCTCGACGGCACGCAGCACCAGCACATTGGTGAAGGCCTTGGTGAGCGAAAAAATGCTGAACACGCTGTCGGTTGCCAGCGGTGCGCTTGCAGCGCCGGCCTGGGTGCCCACGGCCGCCTCCAGGGCCAGACGCCCGGCCCGCCCGATGCGCAGCACCGCGCCGTGATAGAGGCCGCGCGCGACATCGGCCTCGATCGAACGGCGCAGATGTGCAAGCCGTCCGGCGTCCATGTTGTCTCCATCCATGCCGGCATTGGACGGCAGCGTCGCTATGGAGTAAAACGAAATATTTTTATTGATTGATGAATTTTCAAGATGTCTGTCACCTTGCGCCAGATGCGCGCCTTTGTTGCCGTTGCCGAATCGCGCAGCTTCACCGAGGCGGCCCATCAACTCAACCTCACGCAGTCGGCCCTGTCGGTGCTCGTGCGGGGCCTGGAAGATGAGGTGGGTGTGCGTCTGTTTGACCGCCACACACGCGGCGTGGCACTGACCGAGGCCGGCCTGGAGCTGCAACCGCGTGTGGTCCGCCTGCTGGCCGAACTGGGCGATGCGATCCAGAGTGTTGCCGACCTGGGCGCCCGCAAGCGTGGCATCGTGCGCCTGGCGGCCCCGCAGTTGATCGCCTCGGCCGTGCTGCCCGGCGTGATTGCGGTGTTTCGCGGCCTGTACCCGGGCATCGACGTGCGCCTGTCGGACACCATGCCCGAACACCTGCTGGAAGGCGTGATCTCCGGTGCGGTCGACCTGGCCTTCGGTCATGAAATGGCGCACGACGCCGGTATTCAGGGCACGGTGTTCCTGGAGGATCCGTTTCTGCTGGTCTGCCGGCCCGACCACCCCCTGGCACGCCGGCGACGGGTGCGCTGGCACGAGGTGCTGGAGCACCCGTTCATCGGCCCCACGCGCGACTTCCGGCAGCGCTTGATGCCCGAGCTGGACGCCGGCGCCCGCGCGCGCCTGTCCGGCCCGGCGCCCCACGAGGTGTCGTACCTCACGACTGCGCTGGGCCTGGTGGTGGCGGGCCTGGGTGTCACGGCCAGCCCCAGTTACGCGGCGCCTCTGGTGGCCGCCTACGGCCTGAAATTGATCCCGGTGGATTCACCGGTGTTCCGGCGCAGGGTGTCGGTCTATCAGGCCACGCGGCGAGCGCTCTCGCCAGCGGCCGGCGCCTTTGCCGACGAGCTGCGCCGGTACGTGAAGTCATCGCCCCGGTGGCAGGCCTGAAGCCCCAGGGCGCCTGGGCGGCAG
>CAYNWR010000280.1:0-4415 GCA_964400915.1 uncultured Burkholderiaceae bacterium | reverse complement strand
CCTTGAACGCGGCCGTCGAGGCGGCCCGTGCGGGAGAGCAGGGCCGTGGGTTTGCCGTGGTCGCCAGTGAAGTGCGGACCCTGGCCCAGCGCTCGGCCAGCGCGGCGCGTGAAATCAAGGGCCTGATCGATGCCAGTGTCGCGCGTGTCGATGAGGGCTCCCGGCTCGTCGACCAGGCGGGTTCGACCATGCAGGAGATCGTTGCGTCCATCCAGCGCGTTTCCGACACGCTGGGCCACATCAGCGGCGCCAGCGAGCGCCAATCCCAGGGTGTCTCACAGGTTGATGCGTCGATTGTCCAGTTGGGCGACGTGACGCGCCGCAACGCCGACCTGGCTGCAGAAGGACGTGCCGCGGCCCAGCGCATGCACGAGCGCGCGGCCGAACTGGCCACGATCGTTGCGCGTTTCACACTGCCGGGCAAAGGACGCGGCGCGCCTTCGTGATCGCTTGATGGGCGTCATGGCGCGGCGCTATAGTGGTGTTTCGTCAAACGAGGAGACACGCCATGAACCGTTTTGGGTTGGACCACGAGCAGATGATCGAGCAATTCTCGGCAGCGTCGGCCAAAGGGGGGGAGGCGCTGCGCAAGGCCGTTCACGAGGCCACGCTCAAGGGCCTGCAAAGCCGTGAACTGACGCTGCGCAACATCAAGTCCGTCGTCAAGCAGGTCAGTTCGGCGGCGACCATGGGGCTGGCGCAGAACACATCTGCCGCCGGTGCGGTGGGTCCCCTCGTGGACAAGGCCATTGCGGGCATCGACGCGGCACTGCTCAAGGCCGTGGAAGCCAATCGCCGCGCGCTCCAGCAATTGATCGACCAGGGGGCCAACCTGCGCGAGACCCAGGTGCAGAAGGCGCTGGGGGACATCGAGCGCGTGGAAGACATGTTCTTTGACACCTTGCGCCAGGCGGCCAAGAGCACGGGCGGGCCGTTGTCAGGTGTCTGGGGCCAGGCCCTGGACAAGTTCCAGCTGGCGGGATCGGGGGCGGGTGCGCATGCCGCGCAGGTGGTGGCACAGGTCACCGATCAGGCGCAGAACGCCCTGCGCGATGGGCGCCGCCTGGGGGTCAAGGCCGTTGAGGCCATGTTGGCCGGGTATGCCACCCTGGCCAGCGGCGTGTTGATCGGCATGGCGCAGGGCCTGCAATCACCCAAGACAGCAAGCCCGGATGAAGAATCGAGTCAAAAGCGGCCTGCAGCGAGCGCCAAACCTAAAAGAACAGCTGCTAAAAAGAGAGCGACCTGAGCCGCACGCCAGGCCGGTCCATCTGTTTGCGACACATGCCGTTTGCTAGGCATAGGCCAGTCCGGATGCGCTGAGGCCGACCAGGTCGATGTTGGCCTGGTTCAAGGCCGTCTCGGCGGCCGCCACGGCCAGTGCGCCGCGACTCATGCCTCCCGCCGCAAGCAAACCCGTAAGCGCCGACAGCGTGGCAGCATCCGGTGCCTGGCCAACCACCTGGGTGAAGAGCAAGGTCACCACAGCCTGATCCGTCGCCTGGGCACCCAGTGCCGCATCCAGGGCCGCGGCCGCCAGGGCTTCGTATCCCATTCCCGCATCGAGCAGGTTCAGGGCCACGCCGGCAAAGGATTTGTTGGCAACGGATTGCCGACCGAACACCGCGCCGAGCACTTTGGCCGCCCGCCCTGCATCACCATCGAGGTCAAACGCCAGGCGATGATCTGAAAAGGCGAGACGTTCAACGCCCGTGAGGGTGTCCGCCCCCTCGGCCGCAGACACCACAGACAGGCCTTGGGCCGTTCGGGCGATGGTGTAGGCGGTGCGCGTGCCTTCGTAGCGAGCCAGGTCGACGCCGCTTCCACCATCCAGCAGGTCGTTGCCGGCCGCACCAAGGAGGGTGTCGTTGCCCGACAAGCCAAGCAGGGTGTTGTCGCCCGTGTTTCCGCTCAACTCGTTGGGCAGCTCGTTGCCCTGGCCGGTCAGGTTGCCGGCGCCGGCGGCCAGATCGAGGTTCTCGACGAAGGCACCCAGGGTGTAGCTGATGCTGGCAATGACCTTGTCGACGCCAGCGCCGGCATCCAGGGCCGGCTGGGCGTCTTCCGTCGCCTGGGCCCGGTGGTTGTGGGCCGGCTGGGCACCCGTGGTCTCCACCACCACGTCCTGGGCGCTGTCAACGTGGTAGGTGTCCGATCCACTGCCCCCCACCATCGTGTCCATCCCCGTGCCGCCGTCGAGCCGGTCGTCGCCGCTGCCACCGTCGAGCTGATCATCTCCGCCCAGGCCTTTGAGCTGGTTGTCGCCTGTGTTGCCGATCAGCGTGTCACCAAATTGGGCGGAGCCGATGGCGCCTTCGATGGACGCCAGCGCGTTCGAGCCGGACGCACCCGTGGCCTTGCCTTGCGCCAGATCCACAACGACGGCACTGTTGGCGGTTTCCAGCGTGACGAGGTCGAAGCCGTCGCCACCGCTCACCACCCCCCCATCCAGTTGGCACACCTGGATGAAAATCAGGTTTTCGATGCCCGTCAGCGCATCGGTGCCCTGCACGCCAGTCTTGTCGGTCACCGTGTAGGTACCCGCGCCATTGGGCGTCACCACATAGCGCGACGGCGCACCATCGATGATGACGGTGTCTTCACCTGCGCCACCATCCAGGGTGTCGTTGCCTGCGCCGCCGTCGAGCTGGTCGTCCCCCGAGCCACCCGCCAGCTGGTCGTTGCCGTCGTCGCCATAGAGTTCGTCGCGGCCCCCAGCGCCCAACAGGGTGTCGTCACCCGGCGAACCGTAGAGCTTGTTGTCGTTGGCGTCGCCCGTGATGCGGTCGTTGTAGCCCGAGCCCGAAACGTTCTCGATGCCGCTCAAGGCATCCTGACCATCAGCACCTTCGGCGCGGCCGGCCGCCAGATCGACGACGATGGCACCCGAGGCGTCCCAATAGGCTGCGCTGTCGATGCCGTCACCACCCGTCAGGGTGTCGTTGCCACGACGGCCATTGAGGTAGTTGTCACCGGCATCCCCGATCAACACGTCGGCAAATTCGGATCCGTAGACACTTTCAACATCGCGCAGCACGTCGTTGCCATCCGCTCCGCTGGCCCGGCCACTGGCAAAGTCCACGCGCACGGGGCCGGTGGCATCGATGTAGAAGATCCAGTCGCTGTCGTCCCCGCCGTCCAGGGTGTCGTCGCCGGCGCCCCCGGTCAGCAGGTCAAAGCCATCGTCGCCCAGCAACAGGTCGTTGCCGGCGCTGCCGGCCAGGGTGTCGTCGCCGTCACCGCCGTCCAGGGTGTCGCCCTGGTTGCCGCCCTTAAGGTTGTCGCCGCCGTCGGTGCCCTCGATGTGGCGCGCCTCGTTCAGCGTCGCGTCGAACAGCAGCGTGCCCCAGGGCCCCAGATCGGTCGAGAACGCGCCCGCAGGATGACTGCCGACGAGGTCCACGATGATGTCGGCGCCCGCCACGGTGTCCGTGCCAACGTACACGCGCGTGAGCCCGTTGCGGGGTGTGCCCACCATGACCTGCGCGTTCAGCAGGCCCGACGCATCGTCGCCCGATTGGATGAGCACTGCCAGCAGGCCCGTTCCGAAACTCAGGGTCTCTCCGTTGGCGATATCGGTCACGCGGTCGACCTCGCCGGGCGCGTTGCCTGCAAACCCGAACTGGTCGATACCGCCCCCACCGCTCATCGTGTCGGCACCGGCCGCGCCGGTGAGTTCGTTGTCACCGCCGTCGCCCGCGATCACATCGGCAAAAGCCGAGCCCACGACGCGTTCGATGCCGATCAAGAGGTCGTTGCCGTCGGCCCCGGACGCCTTGCCGGCGCCCAGGTCGATCTGGACGCCAGCCGTGGCGTCCCAGTAGACCGCCTGGTCGATGCCGTCCCCACCATCCAGCGTGTCGTTGCCCAGCCGCCCGTTGAGCACATTGGCGCCTGCGTCGCCCGTCAGGCGGTCATCGAACTCCGACCCGTACAGGGCTTCAATGCCCAGGAGCACATCGCTGCCGTCTGCGCCGCTGGCGCGTCCGGTGCCCAGATGGACGTCGACGCCGCCTGTAGCCGGCACATAGGATGCCCAATCGAACTCGGCTCCACCGTCGAGCGTGTCATTGCCAGCACCACCGGTCAGGAAATCGAAACCGCCTCCGGCCGACAGGGAGTCGTTCCCCGCCTGACCGTCCAGTTGATCGTCCTCGTTGGTACCGACCAGGGTGTCATTGCCGGCTGTGCCGTTGATCTGCATGACCGAAACCTCCACGTGCACATGCGAGGGCCCATGGTCTCACATCGACACAAACACTGGCAACAATGTCAAAAAAGCTAGCAAACAATCAAGCGCTGTTGCTCGCTACAGGCACAAAAGAATAAAAAAGCCGCCCGAAGGCGGCTTGGTCGGCTGCAGCAGGCGCGGATCAGGGTCGCACGTAGTCGGAGACCACCTTCCACTTGCCGTC
>CAYNWR010000279.1:0-4423 GCA_964400915.1 uncultured Burkholderiaceae bacterium | reverse complement strand
GAGTACCTGCGCGAGCGCAAGGCCGACCTGGAACAGGTGGTCGAGCGCATCCTGCGGCAGATGAAAGGGGTGGCGGCACCCGCTGTGCAGTCCCAGGTGGCCCGCCGCAGTTCGCAACACGATCTGCTGCTGGACGACACCATCGACGTGCCCCTGGTGCTGGTGGCACACGACCTGTCTCCGGCGGACATGCTGCAGTTCAAGCAGAGCGTCTTCGCGGGCTTCGTGACCGATGTGGGCGGGCGAACGTCCCACACGGCCATTGTGGCCCGCAGCCTGGACATACCGGCCGTGGTGGGTGCCCGCCAGGCCAGTCACCTGGTCCGCCAGGACGACTGGGTCATCATTGATGGCGATTCCGGTGTCCTGATCGTCGATCCATCTCCGATCATCCTGGCCGAATACGGATTCAAGCAGCGCCAGGGCGAGCTTGAGCGAGAGCGGCTCGTGCGCCTGCGCCACAGGCCGGCCGTGACCATCGACGGCGAAAAGATCGAGCTGCTGGCCAACATCGAGATGCCCGACGATGCAGCCGCGGCGCTGAACGCAGGCGCCATGGGTGTCGGCCTGTTCCGCAGCGAATTCCTGTTCATGGGGCGCGGCGGCAAGTTGCCCACCGAAGAGGAGCAATACAGCGCCTACCGCGCAGCCGTCGAGGGCATGCGCGGACTTCCCGTCACCATCCGGACGGTCGATGTCGGTGCCGACAAGCCGCTGGAGCGCTCATCCAGCCACGAAACCCACCTGAATCCCGCGCTGGGCCTGCGCGCCATCCGCTGGTGCCTGTCCGATCCCGAGATGTTCCTGGTCCAGTTGCGCGCCATCCTGCGCGCCTCCGCGCATGGACCGGTGTACCTGCTGCTGCCCATGCTCGCCCACGCCACGGAGGTGCGCCAGGCCCTGTCGTTGATCGACTTCGCCCGAGCGCAACTGGACAATCGCGGCATGGCCTACGGGCAACCCAAGATCGGCGCCATGATCGAAGTGCCCGCGGCAGCCCTGATGGTTCGTTTCTTTCTGCGCCACTTCGATTTCCTCTCCATCGGCACCAACGACCTGATTCAGTACACGCTGGCGATCGACCGCGCCGACGAATCGGTGGCCCATCTGTACGATCCCTTGCACCCTGCCGTGCTGCAACTGGTCGCGCTGACGATTGCCGAAGCGAAGGCCGCAGGCAAGGAAGTCTCGGTCTGCGGTGAAATGGCAGGCGATGCCACCATGACGCGCCTGCTGCTGGGCCTGGGCTTGCGCAGCTTTTCCATGCATCCCTCCCAAATTCTCACGGTCAAGCAGGAGGTGCTGCGTGCCGACACACGGCGCCTGACGGGCTGGGCCCAGGGTGTCGTGGCGGCGGACGACCCGGCCCGGCTGATCGGGTCAAGCTGAGATGACCGCTCAACGCCCGCATGGCTCGCTGCCGGCTGAGGGTGCAAGTCAGCGAATTCGCACGGCCGGAGGCTTCTGACATGGACATCAAGCCGCTCATCACGCTGCTGGCCATCGTCAATCCATTGGCTTGTGTCCCCTTCTTCATCCACTTCACCCAGGGATTCGACGACGTGCAGCGCTTGCGCACGATCCGTGTTGCCTGCCTGTCGTCATTTCTGGTCATTGCGGCCAGTGCGCTGCTCGGGCTGCAGATCCTGGAGTTCTTCAGCATATCGCTGGCCAGTTTTCAGGTGGGCGGGGGCCTGTTGCTGCTGACCTCGTCCTTGGCCATGCTCAACGCCCAGCCGGCCGAGGCCAAGGCAACGGCCGGTGAAATCGGTGATGCCGGGCACAAGGCAACGGTGGGCGCATCCCTGGCGGTTGTCCCCCTCACGATCCCCCTGCTCACCGGGCCGGCCACCATGTCAACGGTGGTGATCTATGCCGAAAAGGCCAAGACGGTGTGGCAACTGGCCGCCCTGGTGGGCTACGGAGCCGTGATCGCGATCGCCATCGCCCTGTGTTTCCTGTCAGCGAAGCCCATCGCTCGTGTGCTCGGCCAGACCGGCATCAATGTCATGACCCGCTTGATGGGCCTGATCCTGGCAGCCCTGGCCGTCGAGGTCATGGCCGACGGCCTGGTCAAGTTGTTCCCAGCCTTGCGCGGCTGATTTGGAGGGGCGTTCTGCCCCATTTCCAGCCAATCAGCACCCTGGCGTTCGCGATACTTCGCGCATGCAGTTGCCTCGTTCCCTGTTCAAGCCTTGGCTGGGCCGCGCCACGCCGGCCAGTCTGGCCATGGTGGCGGCGCTCGTATTGGGCGGATGCGGTGGTGGCTCGGATTCCGGGACAGCCAGCGGCGGCTCCAGCGCCGAGGCGCCGACCACCCCCGCCACCACAACCCCCGCCTATCCGGTGGTGGCCCCCGCCGGCAGCTACGTGCTGCAAGGCGTCGCTGCTGCCGGTGCGCCTGTGATGGGTGCCATCGTCCGGGCGATCGACGGCTACGGTTTGCCGGTTGGCTTTGTGGACTCCACAGGCCGGACACTCGACTTCCTGCGAACCAGCACCGCCGACGGATCGTTTCGCGCGCTGGTGGCAAGCCCGAGCCCTGCGCTGCCGTTGCTGATCCAGGTCAGCGGGGCAGATGCCTCGGGCACCCCCATCACCCTGCATTCGGCCCTGACGGACGCCGACGCGCCCCATGTTGCCAACGTCACGCCCGCCAGCGACGCCATCGTGGCGCAGGTGCTGGGCGCGCCGCCAGCAGCCGTGTTCGCCTTGGGGGTTGGGGCCTCCGCCACCATGCCCTTGCTGGTCAGCAGCACCGCTGTTGCCACGGCAAGTGATCAAGTCAAGAGCATCCTCAAGACAGCTCTGTCCGACCTGAAGGTCGATTCGGCCACCCTGGACCTGATGGGCAACCCGGCTTTCGGCAGTGACAAGACCGGGTTGGACTTGATCTTCGAAGGCCTTCGGTTCGTGCACGCACGGGATACCACCGGCCGGGATCAATTGCAGATCAGCAACAAGTTCCTGGCCCCTGGCGTGGTCGAAGTGCGCGTGGACCTCGCATCGGCGCGTGCCGAGCTGCTCAAAGGCAGCGCTGGGACGGTGACCAAGGCACTGGTCTCCACGCTCAAGGCCGCCACCAGCGCCCAGAAGGCCAGCCTCTTGAATGCCGGCACCCTGGACGAGCTGCCGGCAGCGCTCAACCGCCTGATTTCCGAAGGCGCCAGCGCCAACACGTTTCGCACGTCGGCCATGCTCGCCTCGCATGGGGTGCAGGACGGCCGACCGCAAGCCGAAGTGGCCTCGCAGCTCGCATCGTTTGCAGGCGCCAACCTGCAGTTGTCGCGCATGCAGATCATGGGCTGTGTGGACGACCCGATCCCGACCAAGGGCTGCACGCACTTTGCGGTGTCGGCCTTCGTGACCGACCGCGCAGGCAACGTCGTCGACAGCTTCAACGACACCGCCGTCTACAAATCGACCACCACACCCACCTGGGTGCTCAGCGGCAACGACCGGCGCAGCGAGGTGTTTGTGCGGCCAGCCGCTCAGGCGAGTTTTGATGCCGCCAATCAGTACGTGGCGGCCAGTCTGGTGCCCGGCGTGCAGTTGGCCGTGCGTGGCAACGCGGTGGGCAATTTTGGGCAGTTTGTCTTTGCGGCCGACCGCGCCACCGTGAGGGTGCCCAGCGGCTTTTCCGTCTCGCTGCGCAATTGCGGCTTGCGCGAAATGTGCATTTCCAACTCCGCCACGGCGATTCCAACACCCACCGGCGAGTTGCGCGACACCCTGATCCAGCGGCCCGCACCCGGCTGGATCGGCTCAACCGACGGCGCCCGCGGCGCGCGCTACCAGGCCACTGTCACGATCAGTGGGACCAGCACCGAGACCATCAACGCCTACCTGCCCGCCGAGGTGGACACAGAACCCGCCATCGGGCGCTTTCCCGTTCCCGACCAGCCGTGGCCGGTCAGCAGTGCATCCGGCAGTGTCTTGTCGTTCACCTGGACCAACTGGGCTGCCCGCAACCCCGACCAGCGTGTTCTGCGAATTCGCACCATCACGCCCACCGGATTCGGCACCGTTCAAGTGATCGACCAGGACATCGACAACCCCCTCGCACGCGGACACGTGATCACCGTCCCCACGCGCCCGACCGGATCCGGCTGGCAATTGATGATGATCGCCGAAGACGCCCAGGGAAGGCGCTTTCACAGCCTGTTCAGCCTGGCGCCGTGACACGGTGGGGGCCGCCGCGGGTTCGATTCGCCCGCGACGCCACCCGGCCACCGCAGTGACGGTGCCCGAAGGCCTCTTCAGGTGATCGGGTTTTCCAAGACACCGATGCCGTCAATTTCCATGCGCACCCGATCACCCGGCTTGAGGTATTTCGGTGGTGTGAAGCCGATGCCCACGCCCACGGGCGTGCCGGTGGCGATCAGGTCACCCGGGTACAGGGTGATGCCTGCTGAGATCGTTT
>CAYNWR010000278.1:0-4428 GCA_964400915.1 uncultured Burkholderiaceae bacterium | reverse complement strand
TGGCCTCGTCCATGTTGATGTCGATGATCTGGGCGCCGTTTTCCACCTGCTGACGCGCGACAGCGAGGGCCTGCTCGTACTGGCCGGCCAGGATCATGCGCGAAAAGGCCTTGGAGCCCGTGACGTTGGTGCGCTCGCCGATGTTCACAAACCGGGCGCGCACGGGTGCCGATCCGTCGACCTGGCCATCGGGGCTTTCGTCGCCCACCAGCATGGGCTCCAGGCCCGCCAAGCGCATGGGGGCGACACAGGGGCGCACTGGGGCTGTGGTCGTGGAACTCACCGCAAACTCCTTGCCGGCACTGGGGCCGTGTTTGGGTGAGCGTCGTTGCAAGCGCGAGGGCGTCCACCAAGCCTGACGCGCTGGTGCGGGGTTCTCACCCTAGCCCAGCGGCTGCAACGCTCCTTGGTGGCCCACAAATTGTAGCGACGCCGTCACCCCGGCCTCGTCGATTTGGTGTCCAATCAGCCCATGTTTGAACCTTTTGAGCGCCGTGGCCGGTACGCCGACGAAGACGAGCAGGCGCGCATCGACATGGCCGTGCAACTGCTGCATGCACCGGCCGCCCTGGCCCAGCTCTCACCCGACGACGCCCGGGTGGTCGTGGGTTTCATGCGCATTTGCCTGATCCGCGAAAACACGGTGTTCATCCGCGAAGGCGAATCCGAGCACACGGGCTTCATGGTTCTGGTGCTCGACGGCGAGGTAACGGTGGAGAACATCGTGGTCACTCGCAGCGAGCCCGTCACGGTGACCGTGCTGGGTGAGGGTGCAGTGCTGGGTGAGATGGGCCTGCTCGACGGCTCGCCGCGCTCGGTGTCGTGCAAGGCCACGTCCGATGTTCTGTGCGCTGTGCTGACCCGTGCATCCCTGCAGCAAATCTTCGATCAGCACCCGCAGGTGGGCATCAAGTTCATGACGGCCCTGTGCATTCGCCTGAGTGATCGCCTGCGCGATCTGACGGGCAAGCTGCGCCGTTATGTGCGGCTGACGCAGACACTGCAGGAAGAAATCGATCGCTTGCTGCCGCACCGATAGGCAGGCGGGCCTGAATTTCTGCCGCCCACGCTTTGGAGCCGCGATTGCGGGTCAGGCGGCCCGATCGAGTGTTGGCCAGCGCAGGCTGCGCGGACCGCAGCCCGCCACCCGCTGACCGATGGCGGCGATGTGATCGGGCGTGGTGCCGCAGCACCCGCCGACAATGTTCACCAGGCCCTCGGCAGCGAACTCGTGCAACAGGCGGCTGGTCACTTCGGGCGTTTCGTCAAAGCCGGTCTCGGCCATGGGATTGGGCAAACCCGCGTTGGGATAACAGCTGATGAAGGTGTCTCCCGCAACACGGGCCAGCTCCTGAAGGTAGGGGCGCATCAGCGCAGCACCCAACGCGCAGTTGAGGCCCACGGCCAGGGGACGGGCATGCCGCACGCTGTACCAGAAGGCTGTCACCGTCTGACCCGAAAGGATTCGGCCGGATGCGTCGGTGACGGTGCCGCTGATGATGATCGGCAGGCGCTCGCCGGTGACCTCGAAGCACTCGTCGATGGCAAACAGCGCCGCCTTGGCGTTGAGGGTATCGAAGATGGTTTCGACCAGCAGGAGGTCCACACCACCTTCGATCAAGGCCATGGTTTGCTCGTGGTAGGCGGCGCGCAGGGCTTCAAAGTCGACGTTGCGCGCACCGGGGTCGTTCACGTCGGGGCTGATGCTGGCCGTGCGCGGGGTGGGACCGAGTGCCCCCGCCACAAACACCGGGCGCCTGGACGAAACACGTGCCGCTGCTTCGCGCGCCAGGCGGGCGGATTCGAGGTTCATTTCGCGGGCCAGGTGCGCCAGGTCGTAGTCGGACTGCGCGATGCTGGTGGCGCCAAAGGTATTGGTCTCCAGGATGTCCGCACCTGCCAGCAGGTAACTTTCATGAATGTCCCGAATGACCTCCGGCCGGGTGAGGCTCAGCAGTTCGTTGTTGCCTTTGAGGTCCTGCTCGGTGTCGGCAAACCGCGTGCCGCGGAAGGCGGATTCATCCAGGCGCAGGCGTTGCACCATCGTGCCCATGGCGCCGTCGAGCACAACAATACGCTGGTGGAGCAGCTCGGCAAGGTCTTGACCGCGGGTGTAACGCGAATGTTCGGAGCGGTTCATCACGAGATTGTAGGCAGACCCAGATCCGGGCAAGCTGTGAAAGCACCGACAATGCACCCATGAAAGAAATGCAGCCCAGGCAGGCTTACGAATGGTTGCAGCAGCACCCCGAAACCCTGTTTGTCGATGTGCGCATGGAGATCGAATCCTTGTATGTCGGCCGCCCCCCAGGTGTGGAGAACATCCCCTGGTATGAATACCCGGATCTGACACCCGATCCCGAGCGCTTTGCTGCGGCCGTCGAGCGCGAGGCCGGCTCGCGCGAAAGGCCCATTCTGCTCATTTGCCGCAGTGGCAAGCGCACACGTGACGCGGGTCTGGCGCTCGAGGCCGCTGGCTTTTCCGATGTCGCGCACGTGGTCCATGGATTCGAGGGCGATCTCAACGACGCGTTTCGGCGCTCATCGCTCAATGGCTGGCGCTTCGATGGTTTGCCTTGGGAGCAGATGTGATGGACAACGTGCGCCTTCAAGCCGCCCTTGCCGAGTTTTTCGCGCCTTGGGTTCAAGCCTTGAATCTGCAGGTCGAATCGTCCGATGCGGCGCGCGTGTGCCTGCGCCTGCCGGTGAATGGCGCGGTCTCGAGGGTCGGCGGGATCCTCTGTGGCCAAGCCATGATGGCCGCTGCGGACACCGCCATGGCCTTGGCGCTGATGCGGCACTTTGGCGAATTCCGGCCCTGCACCACCGTCCAGATGTCCAGCACCTTTGTGCGCCCGCTTTCCAACCAGGATGGCGTGGTGGATGCGAGCATCGTGCGTGCGGGCAAAAGCCTGGTGTTTGGCGAAGTCGACCTGCGTGGCGCCTCGGATGCCAAGTCGGTTTACCGCGCCAGCCTCACCTACGCGCTGCTCTGAAGGGCATGTCGGGGTCCGGCCGGCGCGCACGCATTCGGCAGATGCGCCCGGTCCCCGCAAGGAAATGATTGGACAGCACCGCTTTTGGTACGATCAACCGGTTTAGCACCACCATCCCACGAACGAGGGGAATCCGAGATGTCCAGTTCCACACATTCGCACGGCGCACCAGCAGCGGGCGAGGGCGACACACCCGATCCGCTGGAAGCGATCGTGCCGGTGATTCCCGTCGTGATCCCTGTTGTCGGCGGCCTGCTCATTTTTCTGCTGGCCTTTATCGCCGTTGTGATGGCCTGAGCCGGGTCGACTGACCTACGACCTGGCGACGGCCACAGGCTGCGCATCAGGTCATGCAAGTTTTGCATAGTTTCTGATGCCCACTGCGCACTTGTGCGCATTCGAATCGGGCGTCCTTTCCTAGAATGGCCTTCCCCGCTGGAACCCCCTGGGTTGCAGCGATCTGATGCCGTGCCATTTGTCCTCGATCAGCTTCTCCAACCGCAGCGAGCCGGGTTCCTGCACCCGCCGCCGAGAAGTCATTTCCCTGTCTTTGTCCAGCCGCCTTGTCCAAAAAGGTGCGCCTGAGCGCGCGCCAGCGCGAAGCCGCCGTTTTGGGCAAGCCGGTTTTTACTTCAGGAGTCTTCGATGAATTCACCCGTCTTGAAGGGCCTTGCCCTCAACAACCCCGCCTGGGTCAAGAACGCCAAGCTGCTGGCTTGGGTGGCCGACATGGTGGCCTTGTGCAAACCCAAGGACATCCACTGGTGCGATGGCAGCGAGGACGAGTATCAGCGCCTGTGCCAGGTGCTGGTGGACGGGGGTACCTTCAAACGCCTCGATCCGGTCAAGCGGCCGGGTTGTTACCTCGCGTTGTCCGATCCGGGTGATGTGGCGCGTGTCGAAGACCGCACCTTCATCTGCTGTGAACGCAAGGAGGATGCTGGCCCCACCAACCACTGGATGGCGCCAGCTGAGATGCGCGCCACGCTGCAGCACGGCAAGGCCGACGGCACGCCCGCCTTGTTTGACGGCTGCATGCGCGGTCGCACGATGTACGTGGTGCCGTTTTCGATGGGGCCGCTGGGCTCGCACATCGCCCACATCGGGGTGGAACTCTCAGACAGCCCCTACGTGGCTGTCAACATGAAGATCATGACGCGCATGGGTCGCGCGGTGCTCGATGTGCTGGGGGTCGACGGCGAGTTCGTGCCCTGTGTTCACACCGTCGGGGCGCCGCTTGCTGCTGGCCAGAAGGACGTGGCCTGGCCCTGCAATGCCACCAAATACATCGTGCACTACCCGCAAACGCGCGAAATCTGGAGTTACGGCTCGGGCTATGGCGGCAACGCCTTGCTGGGCAAGAAGTGTTTTGCGCTGCGCATCGCCTCCAACATGGGGCGCGCGGCGGCGGGCCCGGGCGCCACGGGCAACC
>CAYNWR010000277.1:0-4454 GCA_964400915.1 uncultured Burkholderiaceae bacterium | reverse complement strand
AAGCCGCGTCTTGCCGAGGTGGATGAGATGAAGACTGGGTACGATTTCTCGAAGATGAAGTCGCGGAAGAACCCCAACGGTCGAGTATGTCAAGGGCATGGCTCACGGGGCGGGTGTTGCCTGGCAGAGCCTCATCAATTTGTACCTTCGCGACTGCCTGGCACAGAACCGCCAAATGCAAATCAAATGGCCCAGCGCTGCCAGACCCGTTGTGCGGCCATCACTGCCCGATCCATTCAATTCACAAGGCCCATCACCGTGCGCACCACCCGATTTCTCGTCATCGCCACCGCCCTTCTGATCTCGGCCTGCGCATCCCCGTTGTTTGATGTCGGTCGCACCGAAACCGTGTTGCCGCTGAACAAGGCCTGGGTGGAAGGCCGCGTGGTGGAGTACGTCACCACCGATATTTCCGACCTGGCAATGGCGCGGATGATGGGTGCCAACCATGTCCCCGGCCTGGCTGCAGCCATCAAGCTGCCCAAGGGATCGTCGATCGTCGAGCGTGTCTACAAGTTCCCCAACGACGAACAGATCAACATCTTTCAATCGGCGCCAAGCCCTGTGGGTGCCGAGAACAAGGACCGCAGCTACAGCCCCCTCTGGCGCGTGGTCAACGTGACCTGGCTGAACAAGGCCCGCCAGCGCGAGCTGAAGTCCGAGGAAGAACTGCTGGCCGCCGAAGAACGCAAGGAACTTGCGCTGGAGGTGACCGACATCGTCATCAACTGCCCGATCACCCGCGCGGGCCAAGGTCAGGCTTTGCGTGGGGTGCGTTGATGTCGGATCAATCCACGTGGTTCCCATCTCGCGCGGCAGCCACCCACATCCCGGTGGCACGACATCCGCACCATGACCCTGAGCGTTGTGGGCCAAAGGTCGTGGCGATGCGCTTGACGAAGACGCGTCGAGCCGGTGAAATTGGAGCCCACCGCACGGTGCATGCGCGATGAAGCCCGATCCAAAGTTCAGCAACGCAGACACGGGCCATCCGCCGACCCATCAGGTCAAGGCTGAGCCTCTCGGGCTCGATCGGCAGCGTCGCAACATGCTGCGAGGCGCCGCCGCTGCGGTCGTGTCCACCTGCGCTTCGTCGGCTTGGTCGAACAACGATCTGCAGTTTCGTGCTCCAACCCGATACGTCAACTCCGAGCACCCGGACATCGTGGCGCTTGTTGGGCAGATCGCGCCGTCCACACTCGATCCGCGCGAGCGCGCCGTTCGCATACACGACCATGTGCGCGACCAGATCAAGTTCGGCTGGACATCGAGCTTCTACGAACAATCGGCCTCGGACGTCCTGAAGAGCGGGGTTGGCTTCTGCAACACCAAAGGCACGCTCTTCACCGCGATGCTGCGCGCGGCCGACATCCCGGCCAGGCAACACTTTGTCGACATCGATGCCAAGATCGTGTCCCCCTTCATCGATCCGGGCACGCCTTACCTTGATCACTCATTCGTTGAAGTGTGGCTGGGCAACCGCTGGCAACGCACCGACAGCTACGTCGTCGACCTTCCACTGCACAAAGCGGCATCGCGCCGGCTGGAACTTCGCGGCCAGGTCTTTGGGTTTGGTGTGCATCGCCACGGCACGAGCTATTGGGACGGGCAGAGCGACAGCTTTTGCCAGTTCGTTCGATCCGCGACCACTCCGGCTCTCAGCACACGCGATCACGGCATCTACGAGGATGTTGGCATGTTCTACGCCAGTGGCAACGCGCTCAACAGGATGAATTTTCTGGTCAGACTTGGTCTTGGGTTTTTCCTGGCTCGCTCAGCCAACCAGCGCATCGAAGCACTTCGCGGCCTGGCCTAGGCGATGCGCATCGTCACCCGCTTTCCCCTGGCAGCCATCCCGGTGGCCTAACATCCGCACCATGACCCTGGCCGACACCTGCATCCTGATTGCCTGCCTGCTGCCCATTGCCTGCGCGGGCATGGCCAAGTCGCGTGGCTTTGGCAAGCCGCGCCGCGAAGGCGGCTTTGACAACCACAACCCGCGGCAATGGCTGGCCAAGCTGGAGGGCTGGCAGGCGCGCGCGCATGCGGCGCAGCTCAACAGCTTCGAGGCCTTGCCGATCTTCATTGCCGGGGTGCTAGTGGCCCAGCGCCTGCAGGCCGCGCAGGGGCTGGTCGATGGACTGGCCCTTGCGTTTGTGCTGCTGCGCATCGGGTTTGTCGCCGCCTATGTGGCCGACAAGGCCAACCTGCGGTCGCTGCTGTGGACGGCCGCGCTGGGCTGCAGCGTGGCGCTGTTCTTTGTGGGCTGAGCGCAGCGGTGCTTTGTGGGCTTCGCATGGCCTTGCTTCTGGCCGTGGCTGTTGCCACCCACGCCGACATTCATTGAGATGTAGAGGAACTGCCATGCCGAATATCGCCGAAATGCAGAACGTGGTCGATTCGCTGTTTCCGGGCCTGATGGGCGTGCGCCTGGTCCAGGTCACCCCCGAGCGCGTGGTGGCCGAACTGCCCGTTCGCCCGGATCTGTGCACCACGGGCGGCATCCTGCACGGTGGCGCCTACATGGCCTTTGCCGACACCTTGGGGGCCGTGGGCACGGTGGTCAACCTGCCACCTGGCTGCAGCACCACGACCACCGATTCCAGCACCAAGTTCATCGCAGGCGCCAAGGTGGGAACCACCGTGCGCGGCGAGAGTGTTGCCCTGCACCGCGGGCGCACCACCATGGTCTGGCAAACCAGCATCACCAACCCCGACGGCAAGCTGTGCGCGGTGGTCACACAGACCCAGTTGGTGTTGCAGCCGCGCGGCTAGGGCCTGATGGGCGGGTGCCCGCCTGGGCGCCGGGGCCGGCACGGCAACACCGCTGCGCGGCACCTGGTTACGATGCATCCACCATGCCCGACACCCACCAAGACCTTCAGACCCTGAGCGCGCTCAACAAGCGCTTCATTCACAACTTCGTGACCAACGACGTGCCTTCGCACGACGCGATCATCCATCCCTCGTTTCGGGCGCTGTACCCCGGCGGGGTGCACATCGACCGGGCCACCTACCTGCGCGACTGGCGCACGGGCTTCGATCCGGACGTGATCACCTATTGGGACATGCGCGACCAGCGCATCACCCTGGTGGGCGATGTGGCGCTGGTGGGCGCCACCAACAAGTGGACGCGGGTGCGCGACGGTGCCCCGGTCCAGGGCATGACGGCCTACACCGACACCTACGTGCGCACGCCGGCGGGCTGGCAATGCATCATGGCCCAGCTCACACCCGTGACAGCCGAGAACTTCCCCGGCGACGACACCATCGTCGTGAGCTACCTGCGGGGTGTTCTGCAGGGCTGAAACCAGCCCGTTTTGGGGTTGTCGGGCCTTTTCTAGATATTTTTCGCCAGTAGCGATCGCCGGGTCTTGATGTTTAGCTATTGTTTTTGATAGTCCGGTGCACCACCGCCCTGGGCAGGCCGGCGCTGCAACACAACGTGGGTGGCCTTGGCCGTGCCCACGTGCTCGGTGCACACAAACCCGGCCGCGCGCAAGTCGATGCCGGCCAGCAAAGGCTCGCCGCTGCCCAGCAGCACGGGCGACACCACCAGGTGCATCTCGTCGATCAGGCCAGCGCGCAGGTATTGGCGGATGGTGGCAGGGCCACCACCGATGCGCACATCGCGCCCGGCCGCCGCCGCTTGCGCGCGCTCCAGGGCCTCATGGATGCCACCGGTGACAAAGTGGAAGGTGGTGCCGCCCTTCATGTGCAGCGGCGCGCGGGCATGGTTCGTGAGAACGAACACCGGCACGTGGTAGGGCGGCGTGTCGCCCCACCAGCCCTGCCAGTCCTCGTTGGGCCACGGCCCACGCACGGGCCCGAACATGTTGCGGCCCAGAATCCAGGCCCCCATGTTCTGAAAGCTGCGCTGGGCAAAGTCGTCGTCGACGCCGGTCTCGCCCTCGGCCGCCGCGCCGGGTTGGCCGTGCATGCTGCGAAAGGTGCGCGTGGGAAAGAACCACTGGTGCAGGTCGGGTCCGCCCTGGCCCAGCGGGTCCGTCAGGCTTTGATGGGGGCCAGCCCCAAAACCGTCGAGCGAGACGGCAAAGGCGGCAACTTTCACTTGGGGCATCGGGGGCTCCTGTTAGGGCGTTTATCGCACACGACAATGCGGCCCTCGCCTTCACAGGTGTCCTGAACCCTTTGCACCATGCCCAGCTTCACCACCTTGCGCATCGACCCCGACCCGCAGAACCCGCGCGTGGCGCGCCTGCTGCTCAACCGGCCCGAGGCCTACAACGCCATCACCGACGCCACGCCGCGCGAGATCCGCGAGGCTGTGGAATGGGCGAATGCCGAGCCTGCGATCCACGTGATCGTGGTCGAGGGTGCTGGCAAGGGCTTTTGTGGTGGCTACGACCTGGCGCAGTTTGGCCAGGGGCGCATCGACCACCCCTGCCAGCAGGAACGCCATCCCTGGGACCCGCTGGACGACTACGCCCACA
>CAYNWR010000276.1:0-4461 GCA_964400915.1 uncultured Burkholderiaceae bacterium | reverse complement strand
ACACAAACAGCATCGACGCTGCGATGGGGTTGCGGATCGACCAGGCCGAGACGTTCATGATGGGGCTGGGTGCTTCAGCGGCTGGCAGCGCCCGCTGCGGGTGCGGCGCCGCTCACGCGCACCAGATCGCCATCGTTGAGGAAGCCGGCGCCGCTGGCAACCACCTGCGCATCGGGCGCCAGGCCGCTGGTGACCTCCAGCCGATCGCCCTGACGGCGCCCGGGGCCCACCTTGACCTGGGTGACGCGATTGCCGGCGCCGACCACAAACACATAGCTGAAACCGTCGCGCACCACCACCGCGCTTTGTGGCACCGTGAGCGCCTGGTTGCCGCCCAGGGCAAATTCGCCGCGCGCAAACATGCCGGGCAGGGCAGCCACGGCAGCCGGTGACGCGGGGGTGTCGGTTTCGGCGGCCGCACCGCCTTTGCCACGGGCCTTTGTGGCCTTTGCGCCGGCCGCAGCAGGTTTGGCTGGGGAGATGAGGGGCGGCAGATCGACATAAACCAGCCCATTTCGGCTGACCGGGTCCACCGTGGGCGCCACCATGCGCACCTTGCCCACCAGTGAGGTGCCGCCGGCGGTCTGCACGGTGGCGGTGGTTCCAGGCGTGAGCCGTGCCAGCTCCGCCGAGGTGACCTCGGCGCGCCATTCGATGCGGCCCTTGCGAATGAGACGGAACAACTCGGTGCCCGGCCCGGCCACCGCACCCACGGTGGCCTGGCGCGCCGAAATCACCCCGGCATCGGGCGCGCGCACCTCGGTGTGCTTCAGGCGCAGTTTCTGGGCAGCGTGGGCAGCCTGCACGGCCTGTACCCGCGCCCGGGCGGTTGCCTCCAGCGTGATCAACTGGGCGATCTGCTGGCTGCTCAGGGCCCCTGTGCCTTCCAGCGAACGCGCACGAGCGGCATTGGCAGCCGCGTCTGCGGCCTGTGCCTGCGCCTCGGCCACGGCAGCGGCCGCTTGGGCAACATCGGCTTCGATGGTTTCCGAGGCGAAACTGGCCAGCAACTGACCGGCTTTCACCACGTCACCCACGTTGACCAGCACCGCCTTCAGGCGCAGGCCCTGCACCTCGCTGCCCACACTGGCCTCCTGCCACGCGGCAATGCTGCCATTGGCCGCCAAGCGCAGTGTCAGATCGGTCATCTGCGGGCGGATCGTCGCCACGGTCAAGGCGGGCTTGGGTTCGCCGGCCTTTTTTTCTTCGGCTGCCTGCACCGGACCAGACAACAGGATGACCGCGACGATGGCCATCAAGGCCCAGGCGGCGAGCAGCACAGAGGCAAACAGGCCGCCGGGATCATCCGGCGGCGCCAGGGTCTTGGTGGTGGAGCGCTTGGGGTTCATGGTGACGGGCTGCGAGGGCTTGGACCGCCCGCAGCAGAGGTGGTTGCGGTGGCAGCCGAGGTGTCGCGGTCCCAGCCACCACCCGCTGCGCGGTAGAGCGAGACCCAGGCCAGTTGCCGTTCCAGGCGCAGGCCTTGCAAGGCGATGTCCGCGGCCAAGGCCACGCGGCGAGCGTCTTCCAGTTCGACGAGGTTGGCCAATCCGTTGCGGTAGCGCGCCTGAGTGGCGTTGAAGAACGCGGCGTAGCCGACGGTCGCGACGCGGGCGTCGTCGTCGCGGCTGGCGGTGCTGCGCAGGTTCAGCAGCGCGGCCTCGACTTCGCGCACCGCCGCCCGGGCACGTGCGGCATACAGGGCCGTGGCTTCTTCGTAGCGCGCGCGTGCGGCTTCCACCTGGGCGGCGCGGCGCTTGCCGTCCAGCCAGGGCAGGTTGATGGCCAGCGGGCCGATGCTCCAGGTGTTCAGGTGGGTGCTGGCCCCCCCCGCGCGGACATCCAGCGATCCGATCGAGCCCATCAGGCTCAGCCGGGGGTAGCGCTCGGTCTCGGAGGCGCCCAGATCTGCGCTGGCCGCAAGCACCTCGGCAGCAGCGGCCGCCAGGTCCGGACGCTGGGCCAGCACGTCGGCGGGCAAGGACGCTATGACAATAGGAGCTAACTCCTGAGAATTGGCGCTCGCTGCCTTGAGTTTTTCCTGCAAAACGGGCTCAGAAAGCGCTGTCAGGGCCACCAGCACCTTCACGTCGGCATCGCACTGGGTGCTTTGGGCGGTGACGCGCGCCTTGCCTTCGGCCGCGCTGGCCCGCGCCAGAGCCGCGGCTGCCGGCGGCTGAAATCCGGCACCGGCCGCCAGAGCGGTCAGGCGTGCCGTTTCGGCGCGGGAGGCCGCATCGGCGGTCAGGGTGGTGAGCACGCGCTGGCAGTGCCGCCAGGCCAGGACCTGCGAGGCGGTTTCGGCCGCCACGGCCACGCGGGCGTCGTGCCACAAGGCCTGCGCGCCCTCCACCCGCAGGCCCGCCGCATCGCGCTGTAAGGCCCGGCCACCCCACAGATCCAGTTCCCAGGCAGCCTGCACACCGAGTTGCAGGGCGGTGCTGCGCGGCACGCCGATCTGCGTCTGGCTGCGTGAAACCCCCGCCTGGGCATCAACCTGCGGCTCCAGCAACGAGGCCGCAGCCACGCGGGCGGCCTGGGCCTGGCGCACGCGCGAAGCGGCGCTGATCAGGTTGGGGGAGGCAGCCTGCGCCGCTTCGATCAGCTCCAGCAGGATGGGGTCGCCATGCTGGCCCCACCACGCGCTCAATTGGGTGACGGCGCCGTTGTGGGGCAATGGGGCGTACCAGCGCTCGGGCGCGGCCACGGTCGGCACGGGTCGCTGCCAAGGCGTGGCACAGCCCGCCAGCAGCACAACGGCACAAGCCGCCACCGAGCGCCAAGCGGTAATCGCGAGCGACGGGTTCATGACAAGCCCCCGGCCGTGCTGACCTCGGGCCTGCGAGGGGCAGCCGCGATGGCCTGGCGGCGCTCGCGCTCGGCTTCGATCATGCCCATGGCGTGGTCGGCCAGGCGCAGCGCCATCGTGTCGATGGCATCCATGTTGTCGACCAGCACGGGGGTGGCGCAGCGCACGGCGTCGAAATGAACGATGAAGGGCAGTGACAGCCCCGTGATGGCCCACGCCAGCATGGCCAGGTCCGGATCGTTGGGGGCGGCGTGCACGTGCTCGCCAATGCGCTTGACCAGATCGCGATGCACCGACCGCGCGTCATCGTCCTCGGCCGTGGCCTGATCGTCGGTGTCGGGGGTCTCCAGAGCCTGGCGCAGGCGCAGCCGGGCTCTCTGCATGCTCTGCTTGCGGTCGCGCAGCGCGTTCAGCCCATCGCTGAAATGTGCCTCCAGCGCCTCGCGCAAGGAAATTTCGCTGCCGCCGGCGTGGGCAGAGGCATCGGTGGGTTGAGCGTCGGCCAGCGCAGCGCGGTACAGGCCCGCCTTGTCGCCAAAGTAGTAGCTGATTGCTGCGATGTTGACGCCCGCTGCCTGAGCGATCTCGCGGGTGGATGCTTTGTCAAAACCCTTTTCGGCAAACAGCCGCACGGCAGCGTGCAACAGGCGCGTTCGTGCCTGGCGACCGTCGCGTCGCGAGGCGCGCGCCGTGGGCAGGGGCTCAAGCGTGATGCCGTGCAGCATACACGGCATTCAATCACATTAATCAAACAAACGATTGAATTAAATCGATCAGAAAATCAAAAAGTGTCGAAAAATCAACACCGAGTTGGCTGCCTACAACACCGCTTGGGTCAAGCGGATGATCGCCATGCGCTCGTCCGAGAAGGCCTCGGGGGGTGCCTGGGTGGGGGCTTCATTGAGCCGCGCCTGGTGCTGGGCCCGGCGCAGGCTGCGATACGCGTCGGCGGCCGCCTGACCAATGCCGGCGGGCAGCAGGCCAACGGCCTCGGCCCGGTGCAGCAAGGCTATGTTGCCGGCGTTGTCGCGCAGTTGCGGGTGCGCATGGGCGTGCGCCAGCACGAGGTACTGGACGGCAAACTCGGCATCCACCATGCCGCCGATGCTGTGCTTGACATCGAAGAGTCCGGGCCGGTCTGGATGTGCCCCCCGCACGCGTTCGCGCATGGCCTTGATCTCCTGCCGCAGCGCCGCTTGATCCCGAGCCGCACAGATCACCGCTTCGCGCACGGCCTCAAAACGCGCCACCAGGTGCGGCGCCCCCAACACGAAGCGCGCGCGGGTCATGGCCTGATGTTCCCAGGTCCAGGCGGTGTTGCTGCCGCGCTGCTGCTGGTAATCCGCATACGCTTCGAAGCTGGTGATCAGCAGGCCCGAACTGCCGTTGGGCCGCAAGGCCGTGTCGATCTCGTAGAGGTCGCCCTCGCCGGTCTTGACGGTCAACCAATTGATGAACTTGCGAACAAATGCGGCGTACGCTTCGGGGGCTCCCTCGTCGTCGTCGTCGTGGACGAACACGATGTCGAGGTCGCTGCCATAGCCCAGCTCCTTGCCGCCGAGCTTGCCGTAGCCAATGATCGCGAACTGGGGCTCGTTGCGGTGGCGCTGGCGCAGGCGGCTCCAGCACCAGCGGGCAGCGACCCGCAGGGT
>CAYNWR010000275.1:0-4464 GCA_964400915.1 uncultured Burkholderiaceae bacterium | reverse complement strand
AGCACCTCTCGCGCATCAAGGGCGGGCGTCTCGCGGCGCTCTGCGCACCCGCTCGGGTGGTGACCCTGGCCATCAGCGACGTGCCCGGAGACGACCCGAGCGTGATCGGCAGTGGCCCCACCGTCCCGGATGGCACGCGTTGCGCTGACGCGCTACAGATACTGAAGCGCTATGGGATCGACCCCGGCTCGCTTGCGGCGCAAATGCTGGCCCAGGATCGATGGGAGACCCCCAAACCCGGCGATCGCCTGTTTGCGGAACACACCGTTCAGGTGATCGCCACGCCACAACACTCGTTGGTGGCTGCAGCCGAAGCGGCACGTGCCGCCGGGTTGCAGGCGCATGTGCTGGCCGACGACATCGAAGGCGAGTCGCGCGAGGTGGCCAAGGTGCACGCGGCCCTGGCACGTGCGGTGGCCAAGGGGCAGGGCGCGTTTGCCAGGCCCTGTGTGATCTTGAGTGGTGGCGAGACCACTGTGACGGTGCGGCCGCAAGTCGCGTCATCCATGCATCGGGGGCGTGGCGGGCGGGCCGGCGAGTTCTGCTTGGGTCTGGCGCTGGCGCTGCAGGACCAGCCCGGTGTGTGGGCCCTGGCCGCCGACACGGACGGCATCGATGGCATCGAGCACAACGCCGGGGCCGTGGTGGCCCCGGACACGCTCAGTCGGGCCCAGACGCTGGGCCTTGGCGCGCAGGCTCACCTGGACCGCAACGACGCGTTCACCTTCTTTGAGGCGCTGGGCGATCTGCTGGTGACGGGACCCACCCACACCAACGTGAACGATTTCCGTGCGCTGCTCGTGCTCTGAACTTTCCTGCATTCGTTCGACCTGCCACAGGCCCAGACATGACACTTCCCAGCTTTGCCGAATTTGAAGCCCGCCAACGCGCCCAAGGCTGCGACGCCGTGCTGGTGCGAGAGTGGGCGCCGAACCAGGTGGTGGACACACACACCCATCCCTTCGACGCGAGTGCCCTCGTCGTGCAGGGCGAGATGTGGCTGACCGTCGGCTCGAACGCGCAGCACCTGCGCGCGGGTGACACCTTTGAACTGCCGCGCGACACACCCCATGCGGAGCGCTATGGCGCGGCAGGGGCTGTCTATTGGGTGGGGCGGCGGGGGTCTTGAACTCCGAGCCCGGGCGCGAATTCAATCGCCCGTGATCTTGCGCTCGCGAATCAATTTGCCAAAACGCACGCTGTCGTTGGCCGCGCGCTGACCGAATTCGCCCGGACTCATCGGGGCGGGCACACCGCCGATGGCGGTGATGCGGTCCGACACGGGTTTGCTGGCGAGAATCTTGTTGATCTCGGTGTTCAGGCGGTTGACGACGGGGGCCGGGGTGCCCGCAGCCGCATAGAAGCCGAAGTAGCTGTCGGCATCGAATCCCGGCAGGCCGGCTTCGTCCAGGGTCGGCACGTCCGGAAAGAGCGGTGAGCGTTTGGGGCTGCCCACCGCCAGCATTTTCAGGCGCCCGGCGCGCACGTGCTGCAGGCCGATGCCAGGATCGAACATGAAATCAAGCTGACCGGCCAGCAGATCCTGCATGGCGGGCGCCGCGCCGCGGTAGGGGATGTGCACGGCAAACACCTCGGCCTGGGTCTTCAGCATCTCGCCGGCCAAATGGGGCGAGCTGCCGTTGCCCGGCGAACCGAAGGACAGGCGCCCCGGATGGCGCTTGAGCTGCTCGACAAAATCCCTGAGGTTGGCTGCCGCCACCTTGGTCGGGTTGACCTCCAGAAACACCAGCACGCGCGCCGCAGCGGCCACCGGCACGAGATCCTTCGTCGGGTCGAACGGCATGCGCGGGTACAGGTGCGGGTTGATCGAGATGGTGCCTCCCGAGCTCATCAGCAGGGTGTGGCCGTCGGCGCCGGACTTGATGACGTGATCGCCCGCGATGTTGCCGTTGGCGCCGGCACGGTTTTCCACCACCACGGGTTGACCCAGCACGTCCTGCAAGGGCTGTTGAACCGCGCGGGCGATCTGGTCGGCCGCGCCGCCGGGCGGAAAACTCACCACGATGCGCACGGGCTTGGCGGGCCAGGTGGCACTGCTTTGGGCCCACGCCGTGGGTCCCAACACCGATGATGCAAAAATGCTAGCAAACAATGACCGGCGGGTGCTCGCTACGGGCCGATTTGGTTGAGAAAATGGCTTCATGCTTGTCTCCAGGGCGGTTCTGTGGGGCTAGGCCTTCTTGGGGCTTCGCGGATTGTGCATCCAGCGAATGGGAGCTTCCTTCACGGGCCGGGCGGGCGCGCCATGGGTCAGCAGCGCGGCGTCCAGCGCCTTGCCACCCTCATCGGCCAATGCGGCATCGCGCGCAGCGGCCACCGCTCGAGCCCGGCTGGGTGCATCCGGCCCACCGGGGCGCGGGCGTGCCAGGTGGTCGATCAGGTGCAACAGGTTGTCTTTGCCCCGTTCGTTGGTGGCGCCATAGCCTTTGATGAGGCGCCCGCAGCGCGCGATCTCCAGGCCCAGCGGCGCGTGCTCGCGCGTGGCCTGGTCCAGCGCGGCCAGCCAGCGGTCGATCAGGGCCTGCTCGGTGGCCCAGCGGCTGGACGACGGCCGCAGGGCGCGCATGGCGCTGAGCAGGCGCAGGGCCAGGGCGCCGCGGATGCCATGGCTGGCGATCTTCAGGGGCAGGGCCCAGGCGGTTTTGCCGGCCGCCACGCGGCGGGCCTCGCGCGCCAGCAGCGCTTGCGCCAGTCGCGGTGGCATCAGACCGGCAAACTCGGCCACGCCCGGTTTGAAGTGATCAAACACCCGCACCAGATCGTCAGGGCCCGCCTTCACCTCACCGCGCACACGGTCCATGCGCGATGCCCGGCCCTTGAGTTCGGCCACCCGGATGATGTCGTCAAAACTCATCCACAACGCCAGCCAGCGCGCCGCCTCGGTGGCGATGCCCCACCCCAGCGAGGCAGCCGGGTCGCCTGCGCGTTCGGCTTCGATGATGCGGTTCAGGCGTGCCAGATACAGCGCACCGTAGTCGCGGTCCTGGAACTCGATCACCCGCGTGAGCCCCAGGCCGGCCAGGCTGCGCACGGGCGCTGGCAGGCCCAGGATGCGCATGTCGGGCTCGCCCTGGTGACGTTCGGGCCGAACGGCCGTGCTGTCGATGCCTTCGATCAGCGACTGCAGGTAGTCCGCATGCTGTTGTTGCAGGGCCACCGCGTCCCACGCGCTGGCAAAGCCGCGCAGGCTGGCCTGGGCCGAGGCCGACGGCGCGGGCCACCCGCCGATCACGGCTTCGTACAAGGTGCGTGCAAAAGGAAACAGGCCGCTGCCCGCGATGGCACCCAGCATCACGGCGCTGGCGACGGTGCCGGCCGTTTGGGCCAGTTGCGACATGTCCAGCACGTGATGGGCACGCGCGTGTTCGCGCACCACCTCCAGCAGGGCGTGCGAGTCGGTGCGTCCGTCGCCACCATGCATGCGTTCGGCCGTGGTCAGGGTGCGCGCAGACGAGGTGATCACCAAGGTGCGTTCGCGCGAGGCCAGGCCCTGGCCAATCTGGCGCGCGGTTTCGAGCAGTTCGGTGGACACCAGCGCGTCGATCTGCCCAGGCACAGGGTACAGGCTGAACACCGGCTGCCGCGCGCCCGGCGCCACAGGCTCGGCGCTGGTTTCCAGGTAATACGTGGTGGCCCCGGTGCGCTGCGCCACACCGGGGATGGACGTGGCCTGCACCGCGTGCCCCGCGCGGCGCGCCACCTCCACCAGCCATTCGGTGAGCACGCCGCCCCCTTCACCCCCAAGGGCACAGATCAAGAGGTGGATGTTGGGTTTCACGTGGCAACCTTGCAGACAAAGACGGGCAGGGTGGGCAGACGCATGGCACGGACCTCAGGCCATGGCGGGCCGAAGCCAGCCGGCCACACGTTCGCGCACACCGTGCAACAGGCGTTCGTGCCAGCGTGGGTTCTGCACCACCTCGGCCCGATAGAACGAGGGGCACAAGGTGGCCGCATGGGCGTTGGCGCCGCACAGGCCGCAGCCCACGCAGCCGTCGAGCACGGTGGCCACCGGGTCCATCTTGAGCGGGTCCGGGTTGTCCTTCAGGCTCAGGGTGGGGCAGCCGGAGAGGCGGATGCAGGCGTGATCGCCGTTGCAGACGTCTTCGTCCACGCCGTACTTCACCCGCACCACCCGCTGGCCCGCCTTGAGCATCCGCGCGATCCAGGGCTTGATGCGGCGCTGGCGTTCCAGTTGACACTCGCCCTCGGCCACGATGACCTTCAGGCCCTGGAAATCGGTGGTGAAGGCCTCGACCAGCGTGGCGCGCATGGCCTCCACCTCGTAGGTGTGCACCGTGCGCAGCCACTGCACGCCCAGACCTCTGAGGGTCATCTCGATCACCTGGTTGGTGTGGGCCAGACTTTGGGACTTGTCGGTGCTTTGTGTCTTGGCGTCTTCATCGGGCGTCGAGATGATGTCCTGCGTACCGGTGGCCGAGG
>CAYNWR010000274.1:0-4464 GCA_964400915.1 uncultured Burkholderiaceae bacterium | reverse complement strand
TTCCCCCACCGCAACACCATCGGATCCAGCCCCCGCGCAAGCGCCAGCAAACCCGCGCGGGTCTCGGGGTTGAGCGGGGCAAAGGGCGCGCGGGGGGCGTCGCAGGTGATCACGCCACCTTCCTGCATCAGGGTCTTGCAGGCCAGCAGGCCGGCCTGGCGGTTTTCGTAGTTGATGAGGGGCAGCCAGCGCGCGTAGGCGGCTGCGGCATCGGCCGGGCGGCCAGCGGCCCAGGCATCCATGATCTGGCGAAAACCATCGGGGTAGGCGCCGCTGGTCATCGTGCCGGTGGCGCCGGCCTGCAGGTCGGCCATCAGGGTGATGCCTTCCTCACCGTCCCAGGGACCTTCGATGGCCTCGCCGCCCTGCGCGATCAGATCGCGCAGCTTGTTGGCGGCCATGGGCACTTCGATCTTGAAGTAGGCCACGTGCTCGATCTCGCGCGCCATGCGCGCCAGCAGCGCGGCGGGCAGGGGCGTGCCGCTGACGGGCGCGTCCTGGATCATGATGGGAATGGTGATCGCGTCGGACACCGTGCGGTAGAACTCGATGATCTTGGCTTCGCTGGCGCGGATGGTGGCGCCGTGGTAGGGCGGCATGATCATCACCATGGCCGCGCCCATGTCCTGCGCGGCGCGCGAGCGCGCTGCACACACGGCGCTGCTGTAGTGCGTGGTGGTGACGATGGTGGGCACACGCCCCTTGACGTGCGCGAGGATCGCGCGCGTGAGCACCTCGCGCTCCGCATCCGACAGCGCAAACTGCTCGGAGTAGTTGGCCAGGATGCACAGGCCGTGGGAGCCCGCGTCGATCATGAAGTCCACCGCGCGCATCTGGCTGGGCAGGTCCAGGCTGCCATCTGCGTGGAAGGTGGTGGGCACCACGGGGAACACGCCGCGGTGGCGTGGGTGGGAGAGGGAGGCTTGGGGCATTGTCTCGCTTTCGTTTTTGGGGGGAGGGGATGGTGATTCAGTGGCTGGCAGACACCGGACAAGCTCAATCGCAACCGGCGGTGACGAGAAAGTCCGTCATCGGCCCGAGCTTGAGCACGTTGCCGCCTGTGGCGGGGCCAAGGGCGTACACGTGGCGATCGGTGCTGGAGGTGGCCAGCACGTTGCCGGTGCCCGCGTACTGGCGGTAGCGAAAGGGCGCGGACTCGCCGTTGCTGGCCGCGCCGGCAAACAGCGTGGGCGCCACCGAAGCGGCCCAATCGAAGAGGCAGCTGGAGCGCGTGGTGTGGATCGTCTGCGCCTGCGCCATCAGCGCATCGAACTTGGGCGAATGGGTCTGGGTGACCAGTTCCAGCGCGCCCCAGCGCCCAAAGCGCGAGGCACTGCCCACGTCGGCAAAGTGCATGAACAGGCCACCACCGCGTTGCTGCCATTCGCTGAGGTAGCTGGTGTAGAGGGTGCCCATGCGGGTGTCGCGGTTGGCCGCGTCCATCAGCGTGTTGATGGCATTGTTGTTGGCGGGTGCGCCCACCCCCACCAGGTGCTGTCCGCCTTCGTAGGCCACCAGTTGCACACCTTGCTGCTGGGCCAGCGTGGCGTGGTTGCTGATGCGGCTGCGCACGGTTGGCAGGGCACCGCTTTCGCTGCTGTTCAGTTCGGTGCCGGTGTTCAGCTCGTTGAAGAGCTTGGCAAGGCCGCCATCGGCCTGGGTGGTCCAGGCCTGCACCGCGGCTTCGTGCTGGCCCAGGCCCACGTGGTCGCCCACATAAGGCGCAATCGCCAGCGCGTGGAAGCCCTTGGATTTGCAGGGCTTGAGGCTGGACATCGGGCAGGTGAGGGCGGTCTCGGCGATGTAGGTGTTGGCGGCCTGGCCGCCCATCACGCAGCGCACGCGCTCGGGCGTGGGCGCAAAGACCGCGCGCCACAACTGGCAGATCTGCGCGCTGCGCTCACCAAACTGGTTCAGGCGCCGGTCGAAGTTGGAGCCGGCTTGGTTGCCGAACTTGGCGATGCCTTGTTGCTCGATGGCGTTGCCCTGGCTGAACTGGTTGTTCCAGATCTCGTTGGAGTACTCGACGTACACCGGCCGCCCTGCGGGCAGGCGGCCACGCACTGCGGTGGCGAAGTCCGTCACCCAGGCGTCGGTGGCGGCATGCGGCATGTTGAACCAAGGCATGGCCCCCAGGCGCGTGGCCAGGTCGGCCATCACATCGGCGGGCACACCCTTGGCGGTGGTGTAGGTGTAGTCACCGGTCCTGGCGCGCTGCGCTGCATCGGATTGCGTGCTGTTGTTGGTCCGCATCCAGTCCATGAAGCGCAGCACCGTAAAGCCCTGGGTGCGTGCCAGAAATTCGGGGTTGAACAGCTCGCCGGCATTGGCCAGGGCCTCGTGCCCGGGGGCGTACACGCGGATGTTGCGCAGATGGTTGGGTTGCGCGCCGGTGGCGGTGATGCAGATCTGGATGCCGGGCTCCTGCGGCGTGACATCGATCACGTCGCGGCCAGGTGCCGACAGTGCGGCGTTGTGCCGTGCGGCCAGGCGGTATTCCAGCGTGCCCTGGCCGTCGTAGCGCACCACGTACTGGCCCGCCGGATAGGGCAGACCACCGGCCGCCGGCCCTCCCTGCACCGGACCCATCGAAAAGATGAGCGTGCAGATCTTGTTGAACTGCACGGGCACCAGGGTGGCCGGCGTGATCGAGGTGGGCCAGCCGTCGCTGTCCTTGAGCAGCAGATGCGCCTCGTTGGTGTCAAAGGTGGCGTTGTTGCTGGTGAACCATTCGCGGCCCATCTTCATGAGGTCGATGAAGGGCACCTGGTTGGAATAGTCGACCACCTCCGACAGGTTGGTGCCCAGGCGGTAGTTGCCGGGTGTGGCGCCTTGGGCCGCTGCAACGCTGCAAAGGCCCATGGCGGCACAAGCCACCAGGGCGGGGGCCCACCACGTGGACGCTGCGGGGAATATTTTGGCAATGGATTTCATGGGAAGGCAGGAGAGAACGTTGAACCGATGAACGACCCCGCAAGCGTACCAAGGTGTGGTTGCCCGTTTCACAAGCGCGCCGCAGTGGCCCGTGCAGAATGACAGGCATTCGTGATCAATGGGCGGTTTTCAGGTGGATCGAGTCGACGTGGTGGTGATCGGTGCGGGTGTGGTGGGCCTCGCGGTGGCAAGGGCATTGGCGCTGCGCGGGCGCGAGGTGCTGGTGATCGAGGCGGCCGAGGGCATCGGCACGGGCACCAGCTCGCGCAACAGCGAGGTGATTCATGCGGGCATCTACTACCCCGCAGGTTCGCTCAAGGCGCGCTTGTGTGTGCAGGGCAGGCAGATGCTGTACGCCTACTGCACCGAACGCGGCATCCCCCATCGCCGCTGCGGCAAGTTGATCGTGGCGACCGAGGAAGATCAGGTGTCCAAGCTGCAGGCGATCCAGGCCGCAGCCACCCGCAACGGCGTGACCGATCTGCGCGCGCTCACCCGCGACGAAGCCCTGGCCCTGGAGCCACAGCTGCAGTGCCATTCGGCCCTGCTGTCGCCGTCCACAGGCATCGTGGACAGCCACGCCTTCAAGCTGGCCCTGCAGGGTGACCTGGAGGCCGCGGGTGGCCTGGTGGCCTTCAATTCCAAGGTAAATCGGTTGGTGGCGATCGACCTGTCTATCAACAATGCTATTGTAGTAATAGCGAACGATGGCACGACCCTGGCCGCTTCGGTGGTCGTCAACGCCGCTGGCCATGGGGCACCGGTGCTGGCCGCGCACACCGAGGGTCTGGCGGCGTCCCATCGGCCGCGCGCCTGGGCCTGCAAGGGCAACTACTTCACGCTGACCGGCCGGGCGCCGTTTTCGCGCCTGATCTACCCCGTGCCCAACAACGCCGGCCTGGGTGTGCACATCACGCTGGACATGGGTGGGCAGGCCAAGTTTGGCCCGGACGTGCAGTGGGTGGATTCGCCCGACGACCTGCTGGTGGATCCACGGCGCGGCGACAGCTTTTATGCCGAAATCCGGCGGTATTGGCCCGCACTGCCCGACGGCGCGCTGGCGCCAGGCTACGCCGGCATGCGACCCAAGATCAGCGGGCCCAGCGACCCGGCGGCGGACTTTCGCATCGACGGGCCCGAGGTGCATGGGATTGCGGGGCTGGTCAACCTGTTCGGCATCGAATCACCGGGCTTGACGAGTGCCCTGGCCCTTGGTGAAGATGTCGCAGCACGTTTGGCCTGACACCCCCATGACCCACATCGCACCGATCACCGACGCCAACCCCACGGTTGCCGAGATGGAATCCCGCGTGGCGCGCTTCAAGCACCTGGTGCCCACCAACGACTACGTGGATTCAGCCATCCCCGGTTGCGAGCGAACCACTTATCGCGTGCTGGGGCAGATGCCGGCGGCGCCCCTGCAGGCCGAGGACTTCCACCTCAACATCGTGCGCTGCGAGCCCGGCAAGGCGGCACCGCTGCACAACCACCTGACGCAGGAGGTGTTTGTGGCGCTCACGGGGCGCTGGG
>CAYNWR010000273.1:0-4490 GCA_964400915.1 uncultured Burkholderiaceae bacterium | reverse complement strand
ATGTGCTGGCCAAGACAGGCGCCGTGCGCGATGGTGGCAGCTACGAGGCCCGCATGGGCGGCATCGCCTGCTGGAATGCCATCATGGATGAGAACGAGTACATGGTGCGCAAGTGGAATGAATTCGTCGCCGCGTAAATGAGCGTGCCGAACACCGTCAACAAGACAGCCGCCGCCTGGTGGCAGGCGGCGCCGTTCGCGGCGGTGTTCGTGCTCTTTTTTCTCGTCCCGCTGGCCCTCATCCTGATGGTCAGCTTTTGGAACTTCAACGAGTATGAGCTGATCCCGGGTTTCACCTTCCGCAACTACCTGGCGATCTTTGAGGGCTGTGCCACGCTGACCGATCACGGCGACTTCTGTGTCACGCTCAGCACCTACCTTTCGACACTGAAATTCTGCCTGCTGGTGTGGTTCATCACGCTGGTGCTGGGATTCTCAGTGGCCTACTTCCTGGCTTTTCATGTGCGATCGCCTGCCATCCAGACCGTGCTGTTCGTGGTCTGCACCGTGCCCTTCTGGACCAGCAATGTGATCCGCATGATCTCCTGGGTACCCCTTCTGGGACGCAACGGCCTGGTGAACCAGACCCTGCAGGGCGTGGGCCTGACCGACCAGCCGGTGGAGTGGCTGCTGTTTTCAGATTTCTCTGTGGTGCTTGCGTTCGTGCACCTGTACACGATGTTCATGATCGTGCCGATCTTCAACAGCATGATGCGCATCGACCGCAGCCTGCTGGAGGCCGCGAGCGACATTGGCGCCAGCGGCTGGCAGACCCTCTGGAACGTGATCGTTCCGCTGTGCAAGACCGGCATCCTGATTGGCTCGATCTTTGTGGTCACCATCGTCATGGGTGATTTCGTCACCATCGGTGTCATGGGCGGCCAGCAGATTGCCTCGGTGGGCAAGATCATCCAGGTTCAGACGTCCTACCTGCAGTTCCCGCTGGCTGCCGCCAACGCGGTGATCCTGCTGGCGGCGGTGCTCATGATCATTTGGGGCTTGACCCGGCTGGTCGACATCCGGAGGGAGCTGTGACACACGCTTGTGGCGCTGTCGTGGCCTTCGCTGGCGCCAAAGTAGGGAGCCGCCGGTCCGGCCCTGCGGGTTCACCGCAGGCCATCAAGCAGTAGGGGCTCCGGATGTTTTCACAAAGCTCCAACCCCCGATCGCCCGGCTTCTGGCCCTTGGCCATCGTGTTCGGTCTGTTCGTGGTGTTCCTGTACGGACCGATGTTCACCATCTTCATCCTGAGCTTCCAGGGCCCTGAAGGTGGCATGACCTTTCCCCTGCGCGGCGTGTCGCTGCATTGGTTCCGCAAGTTGGCCGAGGGCCTGGGGACGGTTGACATCGGGGCCGCGTTCAAGCGCTCGCTGGTGCTGGGCTCGACGGTGATGGCGTTCACCGTGGTGCTGTCGCTGTTGGCGGGACTTGCCTTTCGCAAGAAGCTCAAGGGCGGCGATGCACTGTTCTACGTGACGGTGGCCAGCCTGATCATGCCCTCCATCATCGTTTCGCTGGGCATCGGCTTGCAGTTCCGACTGCTGGACACGGGCATCAAGGCGGTGCTGCCGGTGGACATGCTGGAGAACTACGGCACGGCTCTGGGTTTGCTGACCTCGGCCTTGGGCGCCCACCTGACCTGGACCTTGCCATTTGGCTTGCTCATCATGTTCGCGGTCTTCAATCGCTTCAACCCGGCCTACGAGGAGGCCGCGCGCGACCTCGGCGCCACGCCGTGGCAGACCTTTCGCCACGTGGTGTTGCCGCTGATCGGCCCTTCCGTGGTGGGCATCGGCATGTTTGGGTTCACGCTGAGCTGGGACGAGATTGCCCGCACCTCGCAGGCCATTGGTGATGTCAACACACTGCCGCTGGAACTGCAGGGCCTCACCTCCACCGTGACGACACCGGCGATCTATGCGCTGGGGACCGTCACCACCGTCGTTTCCTTCCTGGTGATGGGCGTGGCCATCGGCCTCGCGGCACTGCTGGGGCGGCGCCAAACGAGGTCCCGTCATGCCTGAACCGGCGGCGCTGACGGACCTGCAGATTTACGAGCGCATTGTCTCGGCCATCCTGGATCACCGGCTGGCTCCTGGCACCAAGCTGGTGGAAGACAAGTTGGGTGCTGCGTTCGGTGTGTCGCGCACCCGCATCCGGCCAGTGCTGGTGCGCTTGGCCAACGAGCAGATCGTCACGCTCATCCCCAACCGGGGGGCGACGGTCGCACAACCCAGCCAACAGGAGGCGCGCGAGGTGTTCGAGGTTCGCCGGCTGATCGAGCCAAAGCTCGTTGCGTCCTTCATCGAAAAGGCTGATGCGACCGACATCGCCTGCCTGCGACGCTGCATCGAGGACGAGGAGGCGGCACGCGCGCGCGGCGACATGCACCGCGCGATCCGCCTGTCCGGCGATTTCCACCTGCAGATCGCCGAGCGCGCCGGTCACGACACGCTCGGGCGCATCCTGCGCGAGTTGGTGTCGCGCACCTCGCTGGTCCTTATGGCGTGGAGCCCGGCACACGCATCGGCGCGCGAAGAAGCCACCGCCTGCGGGTGCCAGGAGCATCGTGGTCTGCTGGAGGCCATTCGCCTGCGGGATACCAAAGAAGCCACCAGGCGCATGTGCAGCCACCTCACGCAGCTTGAATCCCAATTGAGGTTTGCGCCACCTGCCGACACAGCCCCTGACCTGGACGCGCTGTTTGGGGGTGGGTCGTCGCATCGGTAGCGGGTCGCAACAGACGATCTGCAATCAAAAACATAGCAATTCGTCAAGAATCGACGCTCGCTATCGTTCGATATCCTTCAAAAGTGGTCAGCCCAGATCAAAGGGATGGATTGGCCAGGCTTCAGGGCGTCGAGCTCGGTTTGCCTTCGGTCACAAAGCCGATGCGCGACAAACCGGCGTTCTGGGCCAGATCCATGATTTCGATCACGCGCCCGTGCGGCACGCGGCGATCGGCGCGCAGCAGGATTTCGGTCTGCGGGTCGGCCAGGGCCTGGCGCTTGAGGCGCCGCGCCAGTTCGCCGTCGTCGACGATCACGTCGGCCATCGAGGCGCGCCCGTTGGCATCCAGCGTCAGCGCCACCTGGGGGGCCAAAGCCCCGTCGGCGGTGGCGCCTTGGGTGCGCGGCAATTCGACGTGCACAGCCCCCAGCATCAGCGGTGCCGCCAGGATGAAGATCACCACCAGCACCAGCATCACATCCACCAGGGGCGTGACATTGATCTCGGCAAACGGGGCGGACTCGCTGGTGTCACCGCGGGGCGTCTGCAGGCGGCCGAAACTCATGGCGCCTGGGCCTGGCCCATGCCGGCCCTGTCGGCGCTTGCTGCACGCGCCTGTTCGAGCGCACGAATGTCGTGGGCCAGGCCTTCCAGTTCGGCCATGCGGTCGGCGATGACCCGCGCCATCGTGTTGTAGGCCAGCACGGCAGGGATCGCGACCCCCAGGCCAGCGGCGGTCATCACCAGCGCCTCGCCCACGGGGCCCGCCAACCGGTCGATGCTCATGGCGCCGCCACCGGTGAGTGAAGTCAACGCGTGGTAGATGCCCCAAACCGTCCCCAGCAGGCCGACAAACGGCGCCGTGGCCCCCACGGTGGCCAGCAAGGTTTGCCCGCGCCGTAGCCGCGCTTGGGCCGACAGTAGCGCGCTGCGCAGCGCGCGCACCAGCTCCGCCTCGTGCAGCTCGGGCGCGCTTGCCGCCCGTGCGCGGGTGGGCGCTGCAACGAAGGGCTCAAGCCAGCTGTCCGGATCGTGGTTGCCTGGGGCCAACACGGCCGCGCGCCCACCTGGGGGCCCATCGGCAGCATGGCCAGCCAGTTGCGTTGGGCTCGCCGGCGAGTGGGTCATGTGGTGCCAGGCGGCGGAGATGGCGCCTGGCAGGCTGCGCGCAGCGCGGTGCAGCAGCCAGGCTTTCCAGAGAATCACGACCCACGACGCTACGGACATGGCCAGCAGCGTCCAGGCCAGCGCCTGCGTCAAGGCATCGCCTTGGCCGATCAGGGACACCAGGTTCATTGCAGCGCCAGGATGCGGGTCGGGGCCGCCACCCGATCAGCGCAAGCCGAGCACGTCGAACATGTCGAAGAGACCACGATCGTGCTGCATGAGGAACTTGGCGGCGCGCAGGCTGCCCTGCACATAGCCCGCGCGGCCCGAAGCCTTGTGCGAGATCTCGATGCGTTCGCCATCGCCGGCAAACAGCACCGTGTGGTCGCCGATGATGTCGCCGCCCCGGATGGCCGCAAAGCCGATCGAAGAGGGCACCCGCGGACCGGTGACGCCTTCGCGTGCGTAGACCGCGCAATCCTGGAGCCTGCGCCCCTGTGCCTGGGCGATCACCTCGCCCATCTTGAGCGCCGTGCCCGACGGTGCATCGACCTTGTGGCGGTGGTGGGCCTCGAATATTTCGATGTCGTAGCCGGTGGCAAAAGCCTTGCCAGCCATTTCGAGCAGTTTGAGGGTGACGTTCACGCCCACACT
>CAYNWR010000272.1:0-4521 GCA_964400915.1 uncultured Burkholderiaceae bacterium | reverse complement strand
GTCGCCCGAGGAATGGCAGCCCCTGCCGGGAGCACTCGAGGCCATTGCCAAGCTCAACCATGCCGGCTGGCACGTGGTGGTGGCCACCAACCAGTCGGGCATCGGGCGTGGCCTGTTCGACATGAGCGCGCTCAACGCCATGCACGCCAAGATGAACCGCGCGTTGGCGGCCTCGGGTGGCAGGATCGACGCGGTGTTCTTCTGCCCACATACACCCGACGAGGCCTGCCAATGCCGCAAGCCCGAGCCAGGCATGTTCCTGCAGATTGGTGAGCGATTTGGCGTGGATCTGGCCGAGGTGCCCGTGGTGGGCGACAGCTTGCGCGACCTGCAGGCCGCACATGCCGCGGGATGCCAGCCGCACCTGGTCCTGACCGGCAAGGGCGAAGCCTTGCGCGGCCAGCCGCTGCCCGCCACCTATCCCGCTCAAACACAGGTGCACAACGATCTGGCCGCCTTTGCCGAGCGCTGGATCGCCGCACATTGACTGCCAGGCGACGCACCATGGCTTTTCTGCGTTCGGTCGTGCACATGCTCTGGATGCTCGTCGTGGTGGTGCCCACGGGCATCTGGATGGTCATCCTCACGCCCTTTGCCAATGCCCGTCAGATGTATGCCTGCGCGTGTTTCTTCCTGCGCTCGGCCATCCATGGCCTGCGCGTGATCTGCGGTGTGGACTGGAAAGTGCACGGCATGGAAAACCTGCCGCTGGGCGAGAAGAGCCCCGCCATCCTGCTGGTCAAGCACCAGTCCACCTACGAGACCTTCCTGATGCCCATCGTCATGCCACACCCGCTGGCCTACGTGTTCAAGAAGGAACTGCTCTACGTGCCCTTCTTCGGCTGGGGGATCGCCCGCTGCGACATGATCCACATCGACCGCAGCCTGCGGGCGCAGGCTTTCAACAAGGTGGTCGAGCAGGGCAAGCGCCTGCTGGCCCAGGGCACCTGGGTGATCATGTTCCCCGAGGGCACACGCATTCCGCGTGGCCAGAAAGGCACCTACAAAACGGGCGGGTCGCGCCTGGCCATCGAGACCGGTGCGCCCGTCATTCCCATCGCCGTCAGTTCGGCCAAGTGCTGGCCACGCAAGGCCTTCATCAAGACACCCGGCGTGGTCGAGGTGTCGATCGGCAAGCCCATTGCCAGCACGGGTCGCGATGCAGAAGATCTGATGCGCGAGGTTGAGGCCTGGATCGAGACCGAGATGCGACGCCTGGACCCGCAGGCCTATCCTGCGGTGCCGGGTCAGGCCATGTCCACCGCGCCATGAAGCAGCTGACCCTGTTCGGCATCGAATGGGGGAGTCCCCCCGCCAAGGCGCCCGATCCGACACCCATCCAGGCACCCGCCCCGGCGCCAGACACGACCCCGGCCCCGTTGCCCAGCCATCCCCACGCCAACCGGCGCATTGCACTGGCCGGGCAAACGATCGCCTTCCACCTGCGGCGCGGACGGCGCAAGACCATCGGGTTTGTGGTCGGCCCCGAAGGCCTGGTCGTCAGCGCTCCACGCTGGGTACTGGTTTCTGACGTCGAACGGGCGGTGCGCGAAAAGTCGCTCTGGATCCTCGCGCGCCTGCATGAGGCGCGCGAGCGTGTTCGTCGCGATCAGGCCCTGCGTGTCCATTGGGGCGATGGGGTGCATTTGCCCTACCTGGGCGAAACGGTCATCGTGGTGCTCGATCCGCGGGAAGCGCCGGCCAGCGCGCGCCTGGTGCGGCGCGATGCCGGCGCAAGCGGCGACGCCCTGCACCTGCCCGGCCTGCCCGAAGCCACGCTGCATGTGGGCCTGCCCCAGGAGGCATCGCCGGATCGCATCCGCGACTGCGTACAAACCTGGCTGATGAATGAAGCGCGGCGCTGCTTCACGGCCAGGCTCGACCACTTTGCGCCGCTGCTGGGCGTGCGGTGGACGCGTCTGGCGCTGTCCAACGCCAACACGCGCTGGGGCACTGCGAGCGCCAACGGCCACATCCGGCTGAATTGGCGCCTCATCCATTTCAAACTGTCCGTGATCGACTATGTGGTGGCCCACGAGCTGGCCCACCTGCAGGTGATGGACCACAGCCCGCGTTTCTGGGACACCGTGGCGCGTGTCGTGCCCGACTATTCGCAGCACCGCGCAGCCCTGCGCGACGGCGTTGTGCCCCGGTGGGACTAGGGCCTGTTCACACAAGGGGAATGGCCGCGAAGGCCCGCCCGATCGGGCTTCAAGCGCTGAATTCGTGAACCCCGTCAGCCCGCACGGTGCGGCGCAGTTTCTCCCCGTACCAAAGCATGTGCAGGTGGGCGATGGCCTCGCCCATCGCAAAGGTCGTCTGGTGCAGGTCCAGCGGCCGGCGAAACAGAATGGGCAGCACATCCGCTGCGGTCTGTGGGCGCACACGGCAGGCGGCCAGCACATCGGCCAGACGTTCGGCGTGGTGCGCATGCAATTGGCGAACCCGCTCGGCAGCCCCCTTGAACGGACGCCCATGTGAGGGCAGGATCAGGGCATCCGGCGACAGCCTGGCGTAACGGTCGATGGAATTCAGGAACGCCTGCAAGGGGTTGGCCTGCGGTTCGATCTCGTAGACGCTCACGTTGGTCGAGATCCGTGGCAGCAGCATGTCACCGGATATCAGCAGCGATTCATCCTCGGACAACAGGGCCATGTGTTCGGGCGCATGGCCATAGCCGGCCACGCAGCGCCAGTTGCGCTGACCCACGCGAACGATGTCGCCATCCATCAGGCGGCGAAAGCGCGGCGGCAGATCGGGCACGAGGTTGCGGTAGTAGTTGGTGCGCCCACCGATTTCGGCCATCACCTGGGGATCGCGCAGGCCGTGCTGCGCAAAGAACGCCGCAGCGGCAGCCCCGCCGTTGCCACTGGAGGCACGGGTGTTGCTGCGCGCCACGTGGTAGTCGGTGGCGCTGATCCACAGGGGCGCCTTCCAGCGCTCGCACAACCAATGTGCCAGGCCGATGTGGTCCGGGTGCATGTGGGTGACCAGCACGCGGACGATGGGCAGGCCCTCCAGGGCGGAATCAAACAGCGTTTCCCAATCAGCGCGCGAAGCGTCGTGGTCGATGCAGCAATCCACCGCCGTCCATCCCTCGCGGCCCTCGAACACATCGCGCAGCAACCAAAGGTTGATGTGATCCAGGGCAAAGGGCAAGGCCATGCGGATCCAGCGCACCCCCTCGGCCACCGGCACCGCCTGCCCGCGCTGCGGCAGGGTGTCGCCAAAAGGGTAGTGAAGGGCCTGTTCGTCGGCGTTCATGGTGGGCGGCGGCGCGAGGCCGCGGGTGAAACGCCGGTCTGGCGCAAAGGGTGATGCTTGCGATTCGGATACGATTGACGTTTACGTAAACGTCAACCCAACCATTGTAGGCGCTTGTGGCTTCCGGACCCTTCACCATCAGCGATCTGGCCCGCGAGTTCGACCTCACGACGCGGGCGATCCGCTTCTATGAGGACATGGGCCTGCTCGAGCCACAGCGCAGTGGTCCGGCTGGACGCATTCGCGTCTACAGCGCACGGGACCGCACCCGGCTGAAGCTCACCCTGCGCGCCAAGCGCCTGGGCTTTTCGCTGACCGAGGCCAAGGAAATCATCGACCTGTACGACAGCCCGCGCGACACGGCCGTCCAGTTGCAGAAATTTCTCACGGTGCTGGGTGCACATCGGCGCCAGCTGGAGGTTCAGCTGGCCGAGATCCAGGCCAACCTGGCCGAAATCAAGTCCCACGAAAAGGAAGCCCGCGCCCTGCTGGCCCCCAAACCCCGGAAGGCGCAGGCATGAGCCACGCACGGCCGCCCGAAGGCGCTCGCACCGCAGCCGAAGGCGAAGGTTCACCCCTTAGCGACGCACCATCGGTGTTCGAACGCGTCCAGGCCAGCTTTTCGCGCCAGGGCGTGATGCAAACCATCGGCGCGCGCCTGGTGGCGGTGGAGCCGGGGCGCGTGGTGATCGAGATGACCCATGCCGGGCACCTGACCCAGCAGCACGGTTTCCTGCACGCGGGTGTCGTGGCGACGGCGCTCGATTCGGCCTGCGGCTATGCGGCGTTTTCCCTGATGCCCGAAGGCGCCGGCGTGCTCACCATCGAGTTCAAGATCAACCTGCTGGCGCCTGCGCGTGGCGAGCGTTTTCGCATGGAAGGCTCGGTGGTGAAGGCGGGTCGCACGATCACCGTCACCGAAGGCCGGGCGTGGGCCATGGACCAGGGCAAGGAAAAACTCATCGCCACCCTGGGCGCCACCGTGATGACCATCGTCGGCCGAACCGACGTCAGCAACTGAAGACCAGCACAGGAGCCAAGCCATGACCCAACTGCCCGGCCTCGATCACCAACTGGGCGAGGACATCGATGCCTTGCGCGATGCCGTCCACGCCTTTGCACAAGCCGAGATCGCGCCTCGCGCCGCCGAAATCGATCGCAGCGACCAGTTTCCGATGGACCTGTGGCGCAAGATGGGTGAACTGGGGGTGCTGGGCATCACGGTGCCCGAATCCCATGGCGGCGCCCAGATGGGAT
>CAYNWR010000271.1:0-4553 GCA_964400915.1 uncultured Burkholderiaceae bacterium | reverse complement strand
CGACCTTGCGCACGCTGGACCACATCGCCTCAAAGAATTCAGGCGGGTGTTCGCCAGAAGACAAAATATCCAGCGTGAGCCCCACCACCTCGTCGGAGGTATAGCCCGTGATGCGTGTGAAGGACGGGTTGACCCTCAATATCTGCCTGGAAGCGTCGGTCACCGCCAGGCCATCCTGGACATCGAAGGCCGTGGCCGCCACGCGCAGGTCGGATTCGGCGGCCTTGACCAGGGTCACGTCGCGAGCCAGCACCACAAAACGCGGTTCGCCACCCACGCCGGTGGTCTTGATCGACACCGACAAGTCGTACACCCGCCGCATGCCGCCGCGCAGGCTCAACTCGATCTGCTTGCCCGAGGACCGGCCCCAGCGGATGGCCTCGTCAAGCACCTGGCGCATCCGATCGCGGGTTTCGGGGAAGACGTCCGAAATGCGACGTCCCAGCAAGGTGGCGGCGAGTTGCAGGGGATCGTTCTGGCCAGGTTGCAGCAGGCGATGACAGGTGCCATCGGGGCCCACTTCGATCAACAGGTCGGGCAGGGCGTCCAGCGTGGCCTGCAGGTCCTGTCGGGCAGCGGAGATCTGGCGCGTGCGCTGCAAGACCCGCTGTTCAAGTTCGTGTTGTCCGCGCCGCTGCTGCAGGACCAGGCGCGTCACCAGGGTGAGCAAGGTACTGACCACCAGCGAAATGGCGATCTGGATCCAGGGCATCTGCATCGCGGCCCAGCCCCCCGCTGGCGCCGCGCTGAACACCCAGGTGCCGTTGGCGACGGTGACGACGTGTTCGATGGGCATGGCGGGCACCGGCGTGCTCGTGCCCAGGATGCGCTGGCGCTGCAAGTCGTTGGGTTGGATCCGCCACAGCTCCCAGGCAATTCCCTGCTGTTCCAGCCGGTGCAACTGGACCCCCGCCAGCACCTCCGGAAACCGGATCACCACCCAGGCCAGGCCCCAGAACTTGGAGCCACCCATGGCGTCGTCGTCAATCGATACCGGATGCCGCGCCACCAGGCCTTTGCCGCCCTCGATGAGATCCAGCGGTCCGGCGATGGTGAGTTGGCCGGACGATCGGGCCAGGTTGGCCTCCACCGATTGCGTGGGGTGCGCAAACATGTCGAAGCCGATGAGGACTTCATTGCCTGCAATCGGGTGCACCTCGTTCACCACGCCGCCGGGCGCCAGGCCGATGGAACTTGCTCCGGGGTATTGCGGCAGCAATTGGGCCGCCAGCAGGTGGAAGTCGGGGAAATAGCCACCGCCGCGGCGGATCATCGCGGCCATTGGCAAGGTGATGGAGGCACTGCGGTCGATGGCCGCCTGCACACCGCGGGCGTATCCCGAAATGGAATCGGTCAGGCGGACCCGTTCGTCTTCGCGGGTCTGCTGCGCATCGCGCCAGGTGAGGTAGCCTGTGCCCAGCAGGGACACCAGCAGAACGAGCACCACCAGGACGTTGTCACCATAGCGTTCCCACCACGAGGCGGGCTCTAGTCCCGCCTCGTCGGCCGGCAGCGACGAGGGCTCAAACTGGTTCAAGCGCTATCCTTCGATTGGCTTTGGCACCCCGCATGCTCCAAGCGGAGCCTGCAGCGGACATTGGTAAGGGATGGTAAATGGAAAACGTCGACCGAAAGGGTCGCAGCCGTGCCCAGCGGGAAGCCCGGACAGCGCTCACATGAACACATCCGACCCTTTTGAGAAGGCCCGCAGCAGCTTCATCGCGGGACTGCAGGCCCACACCGCGGGTGATCTGGCATTGGCCGAGCGCTGCTTTCGGGAGTCCCTGCAATGGTTGCCCGGGCGGGCATCCACCCTGCTCAATCTCGGTGTGACGCTGCTGCAACAAGGACGAGCCCCAGAGGCCGCGCAGCACCTGACCCATTCACTTGCCGTGGAAGCGGGTCAGCCCGATGCCCTGTTCCATTTGGGTGCCGCACTGGCCGAAATGGGCCAGGTGCCCGAGGGCATGGCCCGCATTGACGAAGCGCTGGCCATCGACCCGCGCCCGGCCAAAGCCTGGTTCTTTCGGGCTCAATGCTTGTTGCATCTGGAACATCTGGACGATGCACTCAAGGCGTGTGACGAGTCCTTGGTGCGCGATCCCGCGTTTGGCGCCGCCCATCACTTGCGCGGCGATATTCAGCGTCAATTGGGCGATGGTCCGGGGGCCATCGCCAGTTACCGCCAGTCGATCGAGTTGGGCCATGACGTCGAAAGCAGCCGGTTCCTGCTGTCCGCGGTGGGCGCAGACCCGCCGCCCGCGGCACCACCGCGGACCTATGTCGAGCGGCTGTTTGACGACTACGCGCAGCAGTTTGACGAGCACCTGGTCGAAGCACTTCAATACGATGCGCCCCAGCGTCTGGCCGGCCTCTTGCGACCGATGCGGCGGCCCGGCGAAACATGGCGTGCGCTGGACCTGGGTTGTGGTACGGGCTTGTGTGGGCAGGCGCTGCAGGGATTGGTGTCCGTCATTGACGGTGTCGATCTGTCGGCGTCGATGCTGGAGCGCGCGCGTGCCCGCGCGGTTTACCGCCAGTTGGTGCATGCCGACGTTCACGAACATCTGAGCCTTGTGCAAGCCGGTACCTACGATCTCTTGATCGCGGCGGATGTGCTGATCTACATCGGCGACATCGAACGCCTGATGGCACTGGCGCGGCGGGCGTTGCGACCTGGGGGTCTGTTTGCCCTCACGGCCGAGTCCATGGAAGCGTCCCAGCCCGGTGCGGTAACCGACCGCGGCTACCACCTTCACGATCACGCTCGGTATGCCCACCGCAGCGCCTACCTGGAACTGCAGGCGCGGCAAGCCGGGTTCGAATGCGTGGTGATGCAGGAGCAGGCCCTGAGACGCGAGCAGCAGCGTGTGGTGCCGGCGCTGTACGTGTTGCTGCGCGCTTCAGATGCCGCTGCGCCGGTGCCTACGGCCGGGTGCTGATCGCTGCTGTCGGGGCCGGCGCAACGGGCGTTGGCAATGGCATGGCCCTTTCCTGCATCAGGGCCCGCAAACGGTCCGGGTAGTCGGTAATCAACCCGTCGACACCCCAATCCATCAAGCGTCGCATGTCGTCCAGGTTGTTGATGGTCCAGGGGATGACCTTCAAGCCGATGGCCTGCGCTTCACGCACGTTGTCGGCATTCACGGCGCCGCCATTGGGCGACCAGATCCGGCCTCCAGCGGCCTTGACCATCTTGGGCACGGAGCCGTGGTCGGACAGCTTCAGGCCTGCGGTCCACAGGCCGGCCGAGCGTGTGATGGTGTCGGTGTTGGCCGATTGCAGGCTGAGGTACACGGTGGGGATGTGGGGTGCGCTGGCCTGGACGTGCTGCAGCGTGCGCCAGTCAAAGCTCTGAATGCTGACACGCCCCTGCATGCCGAATTGGTGGATGACGTCAAGCAACGCCTGGGCCATCTGCTGCGGCCCCACGCTTGCATCGGGCTCGGCGGGGTTGATCTTTGTTTCGATGTTGAAACGCACCTTCGACGCGCCCAGTTGATGAACACGTCCGAAGAGTTCTGCCAGGGTTGGGATGCGCACGCCATCAAGTCCACGCTGCGACGCGAACGTCTTGGCGTATGGGGTGTCCGGTCGGATGCGTCCAACGTCGTAGCCGCGCAGTTGCGCCAGGGTCAGGTTCTTCAGCAGCGGCCCACGCGTGCCAGGCAACCATTGGCCTGCGGCATCTCGTGTGATGAGCGGGTTGAGGTAGGGGTCGTGGGAAATCACCACGACACCATCGGCCGTGACACCGATGTCCAACTCGAGCGTGGTGACGCCGATGGCCAAGGCGCGTTCAAAGGCAGGCAGGGTGTTTTCCGGCTCAAGCCCCCGGGCACCGCGGTGCCCTTGCGCGTCGAATGAGGCGCAACCCGCGAAGGCCATTGCCAGCGCCAGTCCGCCCAGCCGCAACGATCGCCCAAGGACCTGCCAGGGCATGCCCAAACCCCTCATCAAGGTCATTTCAGGGAAAATCAGCGTGTTGCGAGCGTCGATCATGATGACATTGCTACAAAGTTTGTAGTATTTCGTGAGGCGCCCGGGCGATCCTTGCTGGGGTCAGGGGGTCGACCCCAGCGGGGCAAAGCCCGATGTTACGTGCCTCAGGGGCCACCACAGGGTGACCGATGTGCCGTGCCCCAACTCGCTGTTCACGTCCACCCGGCCGCCGTGCAATTCAACGATCTCCTTGACCAGGCTCATGCCAAGCCCTGTGCCAGGGATGTTGCCCGATGGATCGGCGCGATAGAAGCGCTCGAACACGCGCTGGACCTGCTCGCTGCTCATGCCGGTGCCGCGATCGCTGACCTGCACCCCGACGGCGTCGTCCGATGACATCCGTCCCCACAGGGTGACCAGGGTCACGCGCCCGCCCGAGGGCGAGTACTTGAAGGCATTGGACAACACGTTGGACAAGGCTCGGATCATCTTGTCCTCGTCGACCAGCAGCGTGCATTCGCGGTGGCGCACGTCCAGTTGCATGCGCTCGGTCTGTTCCGGCGTGCCAAAGGTGGCAACCGAACGGTCGATCACGTCGCCCAGGCGGCAGC
>CAYNWR010000270.1:0-4578 GCA_964400915.1 uncultured Burkholderiaceae bacterium | reverse complement strand
TGGTTCAGGATGAAGGCCGTGCGCACGGCGCGCGGCTCGTCCTCGTCGGCAATGAGAAAGTCGCTGCGGATGTGCAGATCGCCGTTGTCCTCTTCGTAAAAGCGCGCCGACTCCTCGATGTCCTCGTCCATCGCGTCTTCGGGGATGGACAGGCCGTAGTACTGCTTGACCCAGCGCTTTTCTTCGGGCGTGGGTGCTTCCAGGTCGACCCAGATCGGCTGAAAGCGCGACAGCTCTTCCAGCGATTCGATCTCTTCCTGAAACAGCCGGCCATTGGCCAGCGTAAAGATGTTGAGCATGGCTCAGGGATCCCAGATGGGTGGACAAGAATGACCAGCGATCCGGGCCCCACAGGACGTTCGGATCACCCGCCGCGCAAGCAGGTGTTCAAGGAGCGCGCTCCGATAACGACGACTCGGGGATTATGCCGTCTGGTGGTGAACCGCGTGCGGGCCCAGACTGCGCTTGCGGACCGATCGCCCCACGAAGCGGGTCAAGGTGGAGGCCCACAACTCAATCGCGAAAAAAGGCCTCGATGATGTCCTTTTGCGCAAATGCGTCCTGCTCGCCCAGGGCCATCAGCGCCTGCACGAAGCCGGGCTCAAATAGCAGGTAGCTTGCCAATCCGGCGCCACTGCCGCGCGGCGAACCCAGGCCCGACAGCGCGTTGCGCGCCGCACTGGGCAACTCGCCCATGTGCGCACGCGCCAGCTCGTCAAGCGATTGGGTCGGCTGTACCGAAACGACGTCGACAGCCCTCAGCGGCAGGGCCCGCGCCACCTCCAGCGGCAACTGGTTTACCGTGGCCGATACACGCTGTGCGATTTCCACGTCGGCATGCACGGTATCGTGAAACACGCTGGCCATGGCGTGGGCCGCAATGTTGCCCATGGTCGGCACGCGTGCGGCGGGATCGCCGACACCCATGCCCGAACGCTGCGGTTGCCCGACACCCACCACCATCACACGGCTGGCACCCAGGTGCAGGGCCGGCGACAAGGGTGAGATTTGCCGCATCGAACCGTCGCCAAAAAACTCGCGCCGTCCATCAACCCAAAGGGCCGCCGACGGAAACAGAAACGGAATGGCGCTGGAGGCCATCAGGTGCTCGATGGTGATGGGCTGGAACTCCGCGCGACGACCCGGACGCCGCCAGGGCGCGATGTCCACGCCGCGCGCGGTGTGGCAGAAGGTCCAGTGCACGCCCGAGGTGTAGCTCGACGCCGTAACGGCAAGGGCTTGCAGCGCACCACGATCCAGGGCGGCCTCGATGCCATCGAGCGAAATCGCGCGGTGCAGGGTGTCCACCAAAGGCATGCTGTTGAGCACGGCCCCGTGCCGGCGCACGTTGCGGCCCAGATGAATAGCCGCCACGACGCGCGAAAAGCGGCTGGCCCAGTTGACCACCGGCGACATGCCCAGCTCGTACACATCGCGCGAACGCAGGCCACTCCAGAAGCGGGCAAGGCGCTCGAACGCATCGACACCTTCGAGCGCACACGAGGCGAGAAAACTGCCGTTGAGCGCCCCTGCCGACGTGCCCACCACCACATCGAAGGGGAACGGTCGCCGCTGCGGCGAACCCATCAGCAAGATCGACGCCAGGCCGCGCAGCACACCCACCTGGTAGGCCGTGCGCGCTCCTCCACCCATGAGCACCAGCGCCCTGCGCTCGCGATCCGGCACGGGCTGCGGCGCGGTTGCACCAAACTGGACGTTCAAGACCGTGTCGAGGCTCATGTCTCCAAGCCGGCAAAGGAGGCGCCGATTGTGCCAATCCTGCTTCGGCGCTCATGCGCTAGCATCGTTCATGACATCTGCGCTGTCTCCAAGCCGCGAACGCTGGCTGCTGCTCACGATCGCGGGCGTGCAATTCACCAACATCGTTGATTTCATGGTGATGATGCCCCTTGGGCCGCAGTTCACGCAACTGTTTGCCATCACCGACGCGCAATTCGGGTTGCTGGTGTCAGCCTACACCTTTGCTTCTGGCGTCTCGGGACTGGTGGGAGCAGGTTTCATCGATCGCTTTGACCGCAAGCGCGCCTTGCTGATGGCCTATGTGCTGTTTGCACTGGCCACCCTGGCCTGCGGGCTCGCCAGCACCTACGGTGGTCTGATGCTTGCGCGCGTGGCTGCTGGGATTTTTGGTGGAGCGCTCACGGCGCTCACGCAGACCATCGTGGCCGAACTCATCCCCTTCGAGCGCCGCGGCCGCGCCATGGGCCTGGTGATGACGTCGTTTTCACTGGCGGCTGTGGCAGGCGTCCCGCTGTCATTGATGCTGGCCGCGCGCCTGAGCTGGCACGCGCCGTTCTTCGCCATTGCCACGGTGAGCTTGCTGTTGTGGATCGCGGCCTGGCGCACGCTGCCAGCCCTTGCCGGCCACCTGACTGCTTCCGCCGCTGCGCGTCCGGACGGTCCAGTCCAATCGGCGCACCGATCGCCGGCTTCCGTCTACCTGGCGGTTCTGGCCGATGCCAACCACCGCCGCGCGTTCGCGTTTTCCGCGCTCACGCTGTTTTCTGGCTTCATGGTGATTCCGTACCTGACGATCTATTCGCAGGTCAACGTGGGCTTGAGGGCTGACGAGATTCCCTACCTGTACCTGTTCGGAGGACTGGCGACCATCTTCACCTCCCGCTGGATCGGTCGCATGGCCGACCGGCACGGCAAGCTTCGGGTGTTCCGCCGGGTGGCGGCGGTGGGCGCCCTGCCCACGCTGGCCATCACGACACTGCCGCCGGTGCCGCTGTGGGTGGCTGTTGCGGTGTCGGCGTGCTTGTTTGTGGCGATGAACGGGCGCATGGTACCGGGCATGGCGATTGTGGGCGCCGCGGCTGCCCCGCGCCTGCGGGGCGCGTTCCTTTCGATCAACGGATCGGTGCAGTCCATTGCCATGGGCTTTGCAGCGCTGGTGAGTGGCCACATCATCACGCGCAATCCCCAAGGCTTGGTGGAGCGATACTGGGTGTCGGCGCTCATCGGCATCGCTGCCATCGCGGCTGCAGCCTGGCTGGGTGGTCGCCTCACCGTACACGATGCTGGGGTTTCCCAGGTGCCAAACCAAAAACCCCTTGCCTGACAAGCGCTTACACGCCGTTGCCGGCTTGGGTCGAAGCAGATCCCCTTGCCCAGCTTGCTTTCGGCATACAACAGGGGCATAGTGGGTGTGTCAACCAACAGCCGAGGAGGACCTTCATGAATCTCACGATCAGCGGCCACCACCTGGAAATCACGCCGGCCTTGCGAAATTATGTGACGCACAAGCTGGACCGGATCAACAGGCATTTCGATCAGGTGGTTGATGTCAAGGTCTTGCTGACCGTTGAGAAGCAGAAGGAAAAGCAGAAGCGTCAACGCGCCGAATGCAACATCCACGTCAAAGGCAACGATCTCTTTGCCGAAAGCTCCCATGAAGATTTGTACGCTGCCGTGGATGAGCTGGTGGACAAGCTTGACCGTCAGGTGGTGCGTCACAAGGACCGCATCCAGGCCCACCAACACGAGGCCCCCAAACGCCTGATGTAGACGGGCAGGCAACACGCCCCCTGGATGGTGCCGCAGCGCGTTGACAAGCGCGTGTGCTGCGGGTGTGGATAATTCACGCCCCATGAACCGCCTCGCCGCCATCTTGCCGCCCGCACAGGTGCTGGTGGGCGTCGAAGCCACCAGCAAGAAGCGGGCGTTCGAGGAGGCGGGCCTGCTGTTCGAGAACCTGCACGGCCTGGGGCGCGCCATGGTCACCGACAGCCTTTTTGCTCGCGAACGGCTGGGTTCGACGGGTCTGGGTCATGGGGTTGCCATCCCCCATGGACGCGTGAAAGGGCTCAAGGCTCCGATGGCGGCCATGATGCAATTGGCCCAACCCGTCGGTTTCGATGCGCCCGACGAAACGCCGGTGCGCTTGCTGATTTTTCTGTTGGTGCCTGAAGCCGCCACGCAGAAACACCTGGAGATCCTGTCGGAAATCGCAGAGCTGCTCAGCGACGCCGATTTGCGCGAGCGACTGAAGAACACGACCGACGCCGACGCGGTGCATGCCCTGGTTCACCAGTGGCAGCCCAGCGCACCATGAAACCCACGGTTGTCAGCGCCGACGAGTTGTTCGAGGCGTTTCGCCAGCGTCTGGCCTGGCATTGGGTGGCAGGGCTAGAGGCTTCCGAGCGCCGCTTCGACGAAATCGCCGTGCGCGATGCCAGTTCGGGCGCTGATCTGGTCGGGCATCTGAACTACATCCACCCGTATCGCATCCAGATCATCGGTGCACGCGAGGTGGCCTATCTGTCCAACGCCAGTCCCGAGGACTGCGCACGCCGCATCTCGCGGATTGTGGATCTCGAACCGCCTGTGCTGGTGTTGTGCGACGACCAGGTTGCTCCGGCCGACTTGCTCGATCTTTGCCAACGCGCCCAGATCCCGATGTTCGCCACCGCTGCCAAGTCGGGCTACGTGGTGGACGTGTTGCGCGCGTTTCTGTCCAAGCACTTCGCCGACCGCACCTCGATGCATGGCGTGTTCATGGACATCCTGGGCCTGGGCGTGCTCATCACAGGGGAGTCGGGCCTGGGCAAGAGC
>CAYNWR010000269.1:0-4592 GCA_964400915.1 uncultured Burkholderiaceae bacterium | reverse complement strand
CGGTGAGCACCGTGAAGTCGGTCTGCGGGTAGGACAGCAGGAACAGGCAGATCCAGCTGACCCACATCACCCACCAGGTCACCTGATGGGCACCGTACTTGTCGGAGAGCCAGCCGCCGATGGCTCGCAGGACACCACCTGGAAGGGAAAAGCAGGCGGCCAGCAGCGCAGCGGCGCGAATGTCCAGGCCATATTCACCCACGTAGTACTGGACCATCCAGAGCGACAGTGCAACGTAGCCGCCAAAAACGATGGAGTAGTACTGGCAATACTTGAGGACAACAGGATCCTTCAGTGCCTTGAGCTGGTCGGTGAACTTGGTGTTGGCCGCAACCAGGTGCGCCGGATCGCTGTGGCTGAACAGCCAGAACAGGATGACGGTGCCCGCCATGATGGCGGCGTAGACCTGGGGCACCATGGTCCAGCCAAACGCGACAACCAGCGCCGGTGCAATGAATTTGTTGACGGCGGCGCCTGAATTGCCGGCACCGTAGACACCCATGGCGAAGCCTTGCCTGTTCTTCGGAAACCAGCGGGCCACATAGGGCGTTCCTACCGAGAACGAGCCCCCGGCCAGTCCAACAAAAAGTCCGATGACCAGGAAATGCCAGTATTGGGTGGCATAGGCCATGAGCCAGATGGCTGGCACCGTGAGCGCCATCAACACCGTCATCACGATCCGGCCACCGTATTTGTCGGTCCAGATGCCCAGTGGCACCCGCACCAGCGAACCGGTGAGCACTGGCGTGGCGGTCAGCAGCCCAAATTCGGTCGAATTCAGATTCAGCGTCTTCTTGATCGGGATCCCGATCACGCCGAACATCATCCAGACCATGAAACACACCGTGAATGCCACCGTGCTGACGATCAGCACGGAAAGCGCTTGCCCCTTTTTGTCCATGTCCACAGTCCTCTGCACGTTGGTGAAGGGACTTTAGGAAGGAGGGACCGGTTTGCACATCCTCCGGTGGGCGATGGCTGCGAGTGCATCCGAACGATGCCGCCCGCCAGGAACATCGTTCGAAAGGACGATGTCGGGCGCCAACTGCGGCGCCATTGACCTGGGTCAATGCAGGTCGTGATGCGTGGCAATGACCGCGGCGTGAACGCGGGAGCTCACACCCAGTTTGCGAAGCAGGTGCTGCACATGGATCTTGACGGTGGTTTCGGCGATCCCCAGGGCCCGGGCGATTTCCTTGTTGCTCTCACCCTTGGCGATTCCACGCAGGATGTCGCGCTCGCGCGGCGACAAGGCTTCGATCGGCGACGAAGGCAATGGCGCTTCGCCAGTGACGCCGCCTGCACGGGTCGACTGCTTGAAGACCTCAACCAGCTTGGCGGTCATCTCGGGGGCGATGACGTTCTCACCTTCCAGTGCGCGGCGGATCGCCAGCGTCAATGCGTCGCCTTCGATGGTCTTGAGCAGATACCCGCTGGCGCCGGCGCGCAGTGCAGCGGCCAGGTCCTGCGCGTCTTCGCTGACGGTCAGCATCAGCACACATGCTGCAGGACAGGATTGGCGCAACTGGGCAATGGCGTCGATGCCGCGCACACCGGGCAGGTGGTTGTCCAGCAGGATCACGTCGGGCTGCAACTCCACCGCTTTCTTGAACGCCTCCACCGCGTCGGCCGCATCGCCAACGACTTGAAGATGGGCGTCTCGGCTCAACAAGGCCGTCAGGCCCCGCCGGAACAAGGTGTGGTCGTCGACCAAGAGGATGCGGATCATGTCTGGTTCAGCGGCGGTCTCGGACCTGGCCATTTTCAGGCAGGCAAGGCAGCTGTTGCCTGGACGTTGTCGGACTCCACGGGCACCCCCGCGCGATCCAGCAGGGTCAGGGTCACGATGGTGCCCGCGCCGATGCGCGACGCCTGTTCCAGGGTGGCTCCGATGCGGGCAGCACGCTCGCCCATGATTCGCCGCCCCACATGTGTCTCGTCCACGGTATCGTCAGCGTCATAGCCAATGCCATCGTCACGCACCTCGAATCGCCATTGGGGTTGTTGGCGGATGTCCAGCCACACGTGCGAAGCCCTGGCGTGCTTGCGCACGTTGGACAAGGCCTCCTGCACGATGTGCAGCACCTGCACCTGGATATCCGGCGCCAAGGGCAGGCCGTGCCCCTGCACGTGAAGCGATGCCTTGACACCACTGAGTTGTTCGAACTTTCGGAGCGTCGTTTGCAGCGCCGGTGTGATGTCCTCGTCGCTGGCGCGCGTGCGAAAGTGCATCAGCAACTCGCGGACATCGCCGTAACTTTCCCGCACGCCCAGGTCGATTTCGGCCAGGACATCGCGCATGCGTTCGACGTCACGCACCTCCAGCGCGTCGCGCATGAGTTGAACCTGGATCTTCAGAAAGGCCAGCGATTGGGCGATGGAGTCGTGCAACTCCCGGGCGAGCAGCACTCGCTCATCCGACACGGCGACTTCTTTTTCGACCGACTTCAAGCGCAGCGATTCCATGGCGGACGCCAGGTGGGCATTCAGTGCCTCGAGCAGGGACCGCTCGCCGGGTGGCAGTTCGCGGTCTTCGTGGAAAAACAGATCCAGTTCCCCCAGCAGCCGGTCGTTGATTCGCACTGGCAAGGCAACCACCGTGCGAAACCCCGCCGCTTCGCAATGGACAAGATTTGAGTGCCCGTCCGGTCGGATCGGGATGACGCGGGTGCCGATGGCATTGGCCTCATTGCCGCAATGGCACTGGTTGGCCTGCAGGCAATGCTCGCTGGTCGCCAACGACGGAGGAAGCCCGCTTTCGGCCAAGAGGATGAACCGCTCGTTGCTTTCATTGGACCACCGCAGCGCAACAGCGTCGGCATGGGCGACGCGCCGGACCCGGATCGCAAACTGGTGGGCCAGTTCGTCCAGACGGGTCGCGGTCGAGACCAGCGTGGTCACGCCGTAGAGGGTTTCCAGGCGTTCGCGCCGGATTTCCAGCTCTGCCGTCTTGTCGCGAACCTTGGATTCCAGATCGCGGTACATCGATTGCAGGTGGCCGGCCATGTCGTTGAAGCCGCGGGCCAGTTCGCCAAATTCGTCCTGTGCACTGGATTCCACCCGCGCCGACAGATCACCTTCTCGGATTCTGGTGATGGCGCCGCGCAGGTGCGTCACCGGGCCCAGCACAAAGACGTATCCGGTGAAGACAATGGCAGCGGCGCCGAGCAGACCCAGCACCAGCATGACGGTCTGAACCAGATGCATCTGGGCCGTCCATCGCGACAATCGCGTCTCGATCGCCAACACCAGGGCATCGATCCGGTCGGCGAAGACCGTGGTGTGAGCGGCCAATTCCTTGGGTTGCGTAGCGTCCTGCTGATCCGCCCATCGATCCCGGTAGCGTTGCCAGTCCTGCTGCACGGCATCAAAACGTTCGCGGATGCTTGGATCCCAGGGCACGAACAAGGGTCGTTCTGGGTCGCCCAGGCGCAACACCTGCAGGCTGCGCTCGAATTCGGCCGTGTATTGGTCGATCTGTGCGTGATCCTGAGTGGCAATTGCCAAGGACAGGCGAAAACCCTGCATGCGCATGCGCCCGGCCTCATTGACAGCCGCGGCGCCTCCGTCCAGCTGCCAGGACATCCAAAGCGTGATCGCAATCAGACCCATCGCCACGGCGAGGAACGGCGTTGCCACGATGGCCAGCTTGCTACCCAGGCCGAGGCGGTTGAAGGCACTCACCCAGCCATCCTACTGGCGGCAAACGCTGGCGGCCAGTGCCCAAGGTTGCCGCACGTGCAGGTTTTGCCCGATATGTCCGTCCGCCTTGATCTGCCTCAAATTTCGTGTGCCGGCGCAGGCACGTGCAAAGCGTGATCTGCATCACGGTCGTCTCACCCTGGTGGCGAAAAGACCGGGCGCGGACGGTCGGCCCGCAACGATGGGCAGGCCATAATCGCGCGCATGACGGTTGATGACGCCTTGACCCGCCTGAAAGCCGACGGGCCCTCGGGATTCGCGGCGCGCCACGTGGCTCTGCCATGTCTGCCCAAGGTCGCTGCCTTGCTGGTGGCCGAGACGGGCCGTGATCAGCTTGATCTGCGGCGCTTGCATCAATTGGTCTCTGCCGACCCGGTGCTGGGACTGCGTGTCCTGACAACCGCCAATGGGCCGGAATTTCAACTGAGCGGGCAGATTTCGGGTATCTCCGAGGCCTTGGCCGTGATGGGCGCTGAACACGTGCGCCAGCTGGCCAGCGAGGCCACCAGGGCCAGCCTGATCCGCAAGGTGGCAGGCCTTGAGTTGCACACCTTCTGGCGTTACAGCCACAACGTCGCCAAATTGTGCCGATCGTTTGCCGGAATGCTCCGCCTTGACGCGACAGCGGCCTACACGGCCGGGCTCATCCATGGCGTGGGCCTGTTGGTGATGCTGCAGACGGAGGCTGAAGCATTGGGCATGATGGGCCGCCGCTTCGCTCCGCTGGACATGAAGCGGGCCAAGGCCGAGCACCGGGCGCTGGGATTCACCTTCACCCAGGTGAGCGCGCAGATGGCGCGTGCGGGCAAGTTGCCGGAAGCTGTTGTGACGGCCTTGCATCATGAGCACTCGCCTTTCGACAACGAGGCCTACGAGCCCCTCGCGGGGGT
>CAYNWR010000268.1:0-4598 GCA_964400915.1 uncultured Burkholderiaceae bacterium | reverse complement strand
CCGTCCGCTGATCGTGCTGATGCACGGCGATTGCAGCGTGTCGACCAAGAACCTCGCGCGCCAGATTGGCGCCAAGTCGATCGAGCCCTGCGCGCCCGCGGTGGCACAGCGCCACAGCGGTTACCAGGTGGGCGGCACCTCGCCCTTTGGCACGCGGCGCGAGATGCCGGTTTACCTGGAAGGCTCCATCCTGTCGCTGCCGCGCATTCTGATCAATGGTGGGCGCCGGGGATATCTGGTGGGCATCGATCCGCATGCCTGCCAGCGACTGCTGTCCGCCACCGTGGTGCACTGCGCCTTGGCAGAATCGTCGTCCGAACCGACCCACCGCTAAAGGTTGAACCGCCGTGCCATCCTGGATCGTCCTGCTTGCCGCGCCCATTGGCTACCTGATGGGCTCCCTCTCGTTTGCCGTGATCGTCAGCCGCTTGATGGGCCTGAACGACCCCCGCACCTATGGCAGCAAGAACCCGGGTGCGACGAACGTGCTGCGTTCGGGCAACAAGGCCGCGGCGGTCGTCACCCTGCTGCTGGATGCGCTCAAGGGCTGGTTGCCGGTCTGGGGCGTGCAGTTTGTGGGCCTGGCCGCAGGGCAGGACGACACCGCGCGGGCGCTGGCAGGGCTTGGCGCATTTCTGGGGCACCTGTACCCGCTTTTCTTCCGGTTCCAGGGCGGCAAGGGCGTGGCCACGGCCCTGGGTGTGGTGTTCGGCATCAGTGCCTGGCTTGGGTTGGCCTGTGCGCTCACCTGGATCATCATCGCGGTGTTCTTTCGCTATTCGTCGCTGGCCTCGATGGTGGCCGCCGTCTTTGCGCCGGTCTACTACACCCTGGCTGCAGGGGTGGCGTGGTACTTCAGCCAGCCCGTCGTGGCGGCCCTGGTGGTGATGGCGGGATTGCTGCTGGTCCGGCACCGCGAGAACATCCAGCGCCTGCTGCAGGGGCGCGAGTCGCGCCTGGGAAAAAAGCCGGTGAGCCCGACTTCAGATCGAGCGTGATTGCTGGGCCGCATACAGGCCCAGTTGCACCATCACGTAGTGATTGAGCACGATGCCGGCGGCGGCGTGCGACAGGGCCGATTGCACCCGCGGCGCGGCGAATTCGGTGCGATGCAGGCGCGGCTGCGAATAAGCCTGACCTCGCGCATCCTGCAGGATCGCCACGATCGGATTCTTGCCGTCGCTGCCGCGACGCAGCACCACCGCCGTCTCGCGGCTCTCCAGGCGCACGAAGGTGCCGGGCGGGCACAGCCCGACCGCGCGCACCAGGGCCAGGCCCGTCTCGTCCTGTCGGCCGTCGGGCCCCTGCACCACCTCGCGCAGGGATTCGGCCACCGAACGGCCCTGACGTGAACGCCGGGGCGAGATCATCGCGGCGTAGCGGTCGATCGTCTTGAGCATGTTCGACAGCCGTGTCGTGGTGTCCAGCGTGGCCAGCGGCGCAGAAGGGCCACCGTCGTCGTGGTGGGCCGACACGACGTCAAGCCAACGCTCGTTGCTCACGCCCAGCTTGGCCAGCAGCATGCAGCCGCGCGCCGAGTGCGCGCGCACGGCCTCCATCTGGGCCTGGGTCGGGCGGGTTTCCTGCTCGGCCAGTTCGTTCTGCAGTTCGGTCATGGCGATGTTCATCGTCATCGCGGCGGGCACCAGCGCGTTGCGTTCCTCGTCCGGCAGCCCCAGCTCCATCGCGGCCACCTGGCACAACACCGTGCACACCAGTGCGTGTGCGGCGCTGTAGCCCGTGCTGGAGGTGGCGGCCAGCTGGAACAGCAGGTACAGGCCGGTGTCCATGTCCTGGCTCAGCAGGTCTTCCATCCACAACTGCAGCTGGCGCACCTTGGACTCGAATGACTTGATGTGAAGCGGCGTGACCAGCACACGCGACAACGCCGTCTCCAGGTCGGCCCACAGCGACAGCAGATCCTCGTAGCTGGCCTGGCGAGGATCGAGAACGTTGCTGGGACGCATGGGCGTGGGCGGCGGGATTCAGTCGCGGAAGTTGTCGAAGCCCAGGGGCAGGTCGGTGATCTCCTTGCGCAGCAGTGCGATCACGGCCTGCAGGTCGTCGCGCTTGCCACCCGTCACCCGCACGCTGCCACCCTGGATGGACGCCTGCACCTTGATCTTGCTGTCCTTGACGATGCGCTGGATCTTCTTGGCGGTGTCGCTGTCGATGCCGTCGCGCACCTTGGCCACCTGCTTGACCTTGTCACCACCGATCTTCTGCACCTCGCCCATGTCCAGGTAACGCGAGTCGACGCCGCGCTTGGCCAGTTTGGCGCGCAGGATGTCCATCACCTGCGAGAGCTGGAAGTCGGCGTCGCCATACAGCGTGATGTCCTTGTCCTTGATTTCAACGGCCGCCGATGTGCCCTTGAAATCGAAGCGCGTGCCGATTTCCTTGGCGGTGTTGTCAACGGCGTTCTTGACTTCGACGAGGTTGGCCTCACAGACGGTATCGAACGAGGGCATGGGCAGTAGGGGCAGGGCCTTGGGTGCGACAATTTCAGGCGATTATGTCAGTCGAGTTCAACGTTCCGCTGCAGCCCTACAACACCTTCGGCATCGTGGCCAAGGCGCATGCCTTGATGCGCATCAACGACGAAGCCGATCTTCGGGCGGTGCTGGGCAACGCGCGCTGGCGCAACACGCCCAAGTTTGTGCTGGGCGGCGGCAGCAATGTGGTGCTGACGGGCGATGTGCGGCCGCTGGTGCTCAAGGTGCAGATGCGCGGGCGGCGCGTCGTCCAGGAGACCGCGCGCGACTGGCTCGTCGAGGCCGCCGCCGGCGAGAACTGGTCCGATCTGGTGCAGTGGACACTCGACCAGGGCATGCCCGGGCTGGAAAACCTCACCGCCATTCCCGGCACGGTGGGGGCCGCGCCCGTGCAGAACATCGGGGCCTACGGTGTGGAACTGCAGGATGTCTTCGACAGCCTGGACGCCATCCACCTCGAATCGGGCGAAGCCTTGCACCTGGACGCCGCACACTGCGGCTTCGGCTATCGCGATTCGGTGTTCAAGCACGAGGCGCCCGCAGCCGGCGGCCTGGGCCTGGCCGGCCGCGCCCTGATCACACGCGTGCGCGTGCGCCTGCCCAAGCGCTGGCGCCCCGTGCTGGGGTACACCGATATTGAAAAAAAGATAGCAGAAACCGGAATCACCACGCCCGCTGCGGGCCAGATTGCATCCTGGATTGCCGACATCCGCCAACACAAGCTGCCCGACTGGCGGGTGCTGGGCAATGCGGGCAGCTTCTTCAAGAACCCCACGGTGACCAGTGACCAGTGCGAGGACATCATCGCGCGCGAGCCTGGCATCGTTCACTACCGCCTGGCCGACGGGCGGTTCAAGCTGGCAGCCGGGTGGCTGATCGACGCCTGCGGCTGGAAAGGCAAGAGCGTCGGCCAGGCCGCCGTCTATGAACGCCAGGCCCTGGTGCTGGTCAACCGCGGACGGGGCGCCGACAGTGCAACCGGTGGCGAGGTGATGACGCTGGCGCGGGCGATCCAGACCAGCGTGTTCGAACGTTTTGGCATCCGGCTGGAGCCGGAGCCGGTGGTGTTGTGAACCGATGAGCCTGCTGACCGACACCGTGCGCCTGCCGCGCCTGCGCGTTCGCATCCGTGCCTTGGTCTGGACCCGCGGCCTGGTTGCGCTGGGCGTGGCACTGGTGCTGGCATTGGGTGTGTTTGGGTTGTTGCGACTGGGCGTCGCCGTGGGCCTGGTCCTGGTGGGTTTCCTGGTCATGGCAGCGACGAATGCCTGGGAACAGTCGCTGAGGCGGCAGTTTGTGCGCGACGCCCGCATGCCGCGGCACCTGGTGTCCGCGTTGCTGGACGCCCATCCCGAGCTGCGCCATCCGCGCGACGCCGAACTGGTGCTGCGCGGCTTGCGCCAGTTCTTCATGGCCCATCTGCGCAGCCGGCGGCAGTTTGTCTCGATGCCGTCCAAGGTGGTCGACACGGCCTGGCACAGCTTCATCCTGGACACCCAGGCCTATGCCGCGTGGTGTCGCGCTGCCTTTGGCGGCATGCTGCACCACACGCCGGCTGCGGTGCTGGGCAGCGATCCCAAGCGCAACGACGGGCTGCGCCGCAGCTGGTACTGGTCCTGCCGCGAGGAAAGCATCGACCCACGCCGCCCCAGCCGCCTGCCTCTGCTGTTTGCGCTGGATCGCAAGTTCGCCATCCCCGGCGGCTTCGTCTACGAGCCCGATTGCAAGTCCATCGACCAGGCCAGTGGCGCCCCGGTGTACTGCGGCACGAGCTTCAGCGAATCCAGTGGTGCCAGTGGCGACGCCAGTGGGTTTGGCGGCCTGGAGGTCAGCGCCTCATCGGGTGGCGACGGCAGCAGTTGTGGGGGTGGTTGCGGCGGGGGGGACTGAAGGCCCGGAACCCCATCCAATGGGCGTGCAGCTCAGCTCGCCTTGCGCGGACCCGGCAGGCTGGGCAGCGGGCTGTCGCCACCGAGCTGCAGCAAGCCACTGGCTGCGTAGATGCCGAGCTTGGCGCGTGTGTCCACGATGTCCAGGTTGCGCATGGTGAGCTGCCCGATGCGGTCCTGCGGCGTGAAGGGCGCGTCCTCCACCTTTTCCATG
>CAYNWR010000267.1:0-4604 GCA_964400915.1 uncultured Burkholderiaceae bacterium | reverse complement strand
CCTCGGTGGGTGACATCCTGTTCTACCCCGGCGGCTACAGCGAGACCGAGATCATCCTGGCCTACGGCGCCTGCAGTTTCGCCAGTCGGATGGGGCCTCTGGCCGGCAATCACTTTCTGACCATCGTCGAGGGCCGCGAGCACCTGCGCGCGCTGGGCACCACCGTGCTCTGGCAGGGCGCGCAGGACGTGCGCTTCGAGGCGATCTGACCCAACCCGCATCCACCTCTACCGCGTTGTCCATCCAAACCTTCAGGAGCCCTAGCCATGAGCCCGCAACCATCCCGCCGCCTGTTTCATCGCGCCATTCTGTCCTCTGCAATGGCCGCAGGAATGGCCGCCGCAATGGCCGTGCCCCTGGGTGCCAGCGCCCAGGACACCACCCCCATCAAGTTCGTGCTCGACTGGAAGCTGCAGGGCATCCACGCGTGGTACTACCTGGCGCAGGACAAGGGCTACTTCGCGCAGGAGAAGATCGACATCAGCTTTGACCAGGGTGACGGCTCGGCCACCGCCGTGACCAAGGTCATGTCGGGTGCCTACCAGGCCGCCTTTGGCGACCTCAACGCCATCATCCAGAACGCGGCCACCAAGCCCGGCCAGGCGCCGGTGATGGTCTACCAGATCTACAACCGCACACCCTTTGCGCTGATCACCAAGGCCGGCAGCTCCATCAAGACGCTGAAGGACCTGGAGGGCAAGAACCTGGGCTCGCCAGCCGGTGGTGCGGCCATGCGCATGTTTGCCACGCTGGCCAGCCGCAACGGCATCGACACGAGCAAGGTGACGTGGACCAACATGGCGCCCAACCTGCAGGAGCAGATGCTGCTGCGCGGTCAGGTGGACGCATCGGCCGTCTTCTCGGTCACCAGCTACATGAACCTGGTGGCGCAGAACCTCGACCCCGACAAGGATTTCCGCTGGTTCCATTACGCCGACCACGGCATCGAGCTCTACAGCAATGGCGTGCTGGTGTCACAGCAGCTCATCAAGGACAAGCCGCAGGCCGTAGCGGGCCTGGTGCGCGCGGTGCACAAGGGCCTGCGCGACACCATTGCCAACCCCGACGCGGCGATCGAGTCGCTGGCCAAGCGCGAGCCGCTGATCAACAAGGACCTGGAAAAGCGCCGCCTGATGTACGCCCTCAAGGCGGTGGTGTTCACACCCGAGGTGGCCACTGCAGGCATCGGTGACATCAACGACGAACGGCTCAAGCGCTCGGTGGCCCAGTTGGCCGGTGTGTTCGAGCTGCCGCGCCAGCCTGCACCCCAGGAGGTCTTTGACCGCCGCTTCCTGCCGCCGCTGGCCGAGCGCAAGCTCGCCATGCCCTGACGCCGCCGCCATGGCCTTGCTGCACACGCCCGAGTCGCTGGACTGCGCCTGGTTGCTGGCGCAGCCCGGCACCGAACCCGCGCTGGCCAACCAGCGCATCGGCCTGGCGGGTGGGTGTGTCGCCTCCGTCCAGGCCTTGCCCGCTGCTGCACCGGGCCCGCGGCGGCTGGTGCTGCCCGCCCTGGCCAATGCCCACGACCACGCTCGAACCTTTCGCAGCGCCACGCTGGGGGCCTTTGCCAAGCCGCTGGAGGCCTGGCTGCCGTACCTGGGCGTGTTGCCCGGTGTGGATCCCTACCTGTGCGCGGCCACATCGTTTGCGCGCAGCGTGCGCCACGGCGTGACGAACCTGATGGTGCACTACACCCGCGTGCAGGGCGGCATGGACTACGTCGACGAAGCCCTGGCCGTGGCACGGGCCGCCCGCGACGTGGGCATCCACATCGGCTTTGCGGTGTCCATGCGCGACCGCAATGGCATCGGCCTGTGCGACGACACCACCATGCTGGCTGCGTTGCGGCCCGCGCTGCGTGAGCCAGTGGCCAGGCGCCTTTCGGTGCGGGCCGTGTCGCCAGCCGAACAACTGGCGGTGGTCGACGCCGTGGCGGCAGCGCTGGCCGCCGACAAGAGCCTGCAGCCGCATGTGACGCTGCAATACGGCCCCACGGCCGTGCAGTGGTGCAGCACGCCGCTGCTGCAGGCCGTGGCCGAGGCATCCCACCAGACCGGACGGCCGGTGCACATGCACATGCTGGAGACGCGCTACCAGCGCGACTGGGCCGACCACCACTTTGCGCAGGGCATGGTGCGCCACCTGGACGACATCGGCCTGCTGAGCCCGCGGCTGACCCTGGCGCACTGCGCCTGGGCCCGTCCCGAGGAACTGGCGCTGCTGGCCGAACGCGGCGTGACGATCGCCGTCAACACCAGTTCCAACCTGGGCCTGAAATCGGGCATCGCCCCGCTGCAGGAGATGCTGCGCCAGGGCTGCCGCGTGGCCATGGGCCTGGATGGCATGGCCTTCAACGAAGACGACGACGCACTGCACGAGATGCGCCTGGCCTACGCGCTGCATCGCGGCTGGGGTTTTGACGACTGCATGAGCCGCGCCCAGTTGTGGGCATTTGCTGCCCAGAACGGCCGCAGCAGCGTGCGGGGCGCAGCTGCCGATGGCGACGCCGCTGGCCTCGCAGGAGCGGGTGCACAAGGCCTGGGTGGCGGCCAGGTGACACCCGGCGCACTGGCCGATCTGCTGGTGCTGGATTGGGACCGTCTGGACAACGACACCTTGTTCGACGATGTCGACCCATTGGACCTGCTGCTGGCCCGCGCCCAGGGCCTGCACATCAGCCAGGTGCTGGCCGCTGGGCGAGCCGTGGTGCACGACGGTGTGGTCACCGGCGTCGACGAGCCAGCGCTGAAGACCGAGTTGCTGGCATGCACGCGCTCGGCGCTGGCGGCCACGCCGGATTTCACAACCTGGCGCCAGCGAATCCACGACATGGCCGAAGACCTCGGGCCGTTCTATCGACGCACTGGCTGGGTGCAGTGCTGCTGAGCGCAACCAACGTCCACCCACGACCCCAAGGAGTTCCCATGTTCCCTCGCCGCAACATCCTGGCCCTGACCGCTTCCGCACTATTGCCGCCCTTCGTGGGCCCAGGCGCCCACGCCCAGGCGGTGTTGAAGTTTGCGAGCCCCGCGCCCGCAACCGACCCCGCCCACACCGCGCTGGAACACTTTGCCAAGCAGCTCAACACCCGCTCGGGCGGGCAGATCGCAACACGGGTGTTCCCCGGCGGCCAGTTGGGACAACACCGTGAAGTTGTGCAAGGCCTGCAGTCCGGCGCCATCGAACTGGCGTTCTTCTCGTCGACGCACCTGGTCAACTTCGCGCCCGAGCTGGGGGTGCTCGACCTGCCCTACCTCATCAGCCGACGGGAACAGGTGGGTGCCCTGCTCGAAGGCGAATTCGGCCGCATGCTGCTCGGCAAACTCGACCGGATCGGCCTTACAGGGCTTTGCTTCAGCGAGGCCAGCTTCCGCGGCCTGATGCTGAAGAAGCCGATCAAGGGTGCGTCCGATCTGGCGGGCTTGAAGATCCGTGTCCCCAACAGCCCCTTGTACGTGGGCATGTTCAAGGCCATGGGGGCGCTACCGACGCCCATCGCTTTCGGCGAGATGTACTCCGCGCTGCAGCAAGGCGTGGTCGACGGCGCGGAGAACTCGATCTCGGCCTATTTCGCATACAAGTTCCACGAGGTCGCGCCACACTTCTACTACTCCAACCACGTGCTCGGCCCCGGCATCTTTGTCGCCAGCACACGTGCGCTCGAGAAGCTGCCCGAGGTCCAGCGCAGACTGATCGGGTCCACCGCCGTGGAAGCGGGCCAGTTCCACCGCAAGATCGAGTGGGAGGCCGCAGACGACTTTGCCGCCAAGGCCAAGGCGGCCGGCGCCAGCTTCAACCCCATTGACGTCTCGCCGTGGGTGCAAGCCACCAGGCCCCTGTACAAGGAGCATGAGGCCCGCATCGGTGCCGACGTGATGGAAAGAGTGGCTTCCCTCAAATGAAGCCCGCAGCCACCTGGATGCTCCGGCTGGACGCTGCGCTTCACAGGGTCTGCCTGGGCCTGGGCGTGGGGGCGCTGGCACTCATCGTCGTCCTGGCCTTTGCTCAGGTGCTGGCGCGCTATGTGTGGCGCCAGCCGCTGGTGTGGTCCGAAGAGCTGGCCACCTACCTCTTCATCTGGTTGTCGATGCTGGGGGCGGCGGCTGCGGTGCACACGCGCGGGCACTACGGGCTGGATCTGGTGCTCAAGGGGCTGCCCGGCCCGGCCCGCACCGTGGCCGAGGGCGTTGCGCTGATCGTGTGCATGGCGTTCGCAGCCCTGGTGGCCTGGCTGGGCGGCGAAATGGCCCTGGCCGCGGGCAATCGCAGCGCGTCGCTGGGCGTTGGCATGTTGTGGTTCTACCTGGCATTGCCCTTCGGCGCCTGGGTCATGGTGTTTCATTTCCTGGTCAGGCTCTTGGCGCTGACCGGCCTGCTGGCACCGCGGCTTGCAGGCCCCGCACCGGCGACGACATGATTGCCGCTGCCTTTCTCGGCTTCCTGCTGCTGCTGTGCATCGGTGCACCCGTGGCCTTTGCCATCGGGGCAGCGGCCGTGGTGGCGCTTCAGCAGGCCTCGATGCCACTGTCCATCGTGCCGCAGCGCTTGTTTGGCAGCATGGACAGCTTCACCTTGCTGGCCATTCCCTTGTTCATCCTGGC
>CAYNWR010000266.1:0-4607 GCA_964400915.1 uncultured Burkholderiaceae bacterium | reverse complement strand
GCTGAAGAAATTCCCCTGCTGCTACGCCTGTCACCGCGGCATGGACGGCGTGCTGATTGCACCGACCAACCAAAGCGACAAAGGCCTCCAAGTAGCAATGCTTGGAGGCCTTTTTCATGGTGCGGGCGACAACTCGACCACCACCGGAGTGTGATCGCTGGGCCGCTCGTTCTTTCGCGGCAGCCGGTCGATCCAGCAAGCCTTGACCTGCGACTTGAGCGCCTCGCTCACCAGCACCAGATCGATGCGCAGCCCCTTGTTGCGGCGAAAGGCCAGTTCGCGGTAGTCCCACCATGAGTAGCTTTTTTCGGGCTGATCGAACAGGCGGAACGCGTCGTGCAGCCCAAGCGCCAACAGGTGCTGCAGGTGCTCGCGCTCGGCATCGGTGTGGTGGATGGTGCCGGCCAGGCCCACCGGGTCGTGGCTGTCGCGGTCCTGCGGGACGATGTTGAAGTCACCCATCAGGATCAGGCCGGGATGGGCCATCAGCTCGCCCCGCAGCCAATCGCGCAACGCATCAAGCCATTTGAGCTTGTACTGAAACTTGTCACTGTCGGGTGCCTGTCCATTGGGGAAATAGGCACCCACCACACGCAAGGGCGCGGCGCCGGGCTGGTCGAACTGGGCACTGATCACCCGCGCCATGTCGTCGGCAAAGCCCGGAATGTTGCGCACCACCGATTGCGCGGGCGTTCGCGACAACAGCGCGACGCCGTTGTAGGTTTTCTGCCCGAAGCACGCCGAGGTGTAGCCGATGTCAGCAAAGGCCTGCGTCGGAAACTTGTCGTCCGTGAGCTTGAGCTCCTGAAGCGCCAGCACCTCCACGGGGTTGTCGGCCAGCCATTGCAGGACCTGCGGTAGGCGGACACCGAGCGAATTGACGTTCCAGGTGGCGAGTTTCATGGCGGGGCAAAATGGGAGGCGAACCACTTCGATGGCTGGGATGACGATGGTAAGGCTCTCAACACTTCATTGGCCATGAGCGATCTGCGCCCCTTCAGGCTCGCGGTACCGCAGGCGGCGATCGACGATTTGCATGGCCGACTGGATCGCACGTGTTGGCCAGACGAGGCTCCCGAGACACCCTGGGCCTACGGAACCTCCGTGGGGTTCATGCGCGAACTTGCGCAGGATTGGCGACATCGATTCGATTGGCGGTCCACCGAGGCCCAGCTCAACGCCTGGCCGCAATTCAAGACGCGCATCGATGGCATCGATGTGCATTTCCTGCATGTGGTCGGCGAAGGCCCCCAGCCAACGCCGCTTCTGCTGTCGCACGGCTGGCCTGGTTCGGTGCTTGAGTTCATGAAACTGATCCCGTTGCTGAGGGCCCAGGGCTTTACGCTGGTGGTCCCATCACTGCCCGGATACACCTTGTCGTTCGAGCCGAACCAGCCGCGACAGGCCTTGGCACAGATCGGCGCGATCTTTGACACCTTGATGCGTGAGCGCCTGGGCTACGCCCGGTATGGGGCACAAGGTGGCGATTGGGGGGCCTTTGTCACTTCGTGGCTGGGCGCACATCGCGCCGAGCACCTGATCGGGATTCATCTCAACCTGATGCCCCTCAAGCGCGATGCCGCGATGTTCTCCAATCCCAGCCCGGCGGAGCGCCAGTACATCGACGAATTGCTCGCGTGGATGAAGGAAGAAGCCGGCTACCAGGCGATTCAGGGCACCCGTCCGCAAACGCTCGCCTTTGCGCTCACCGATTCGCCTGTGGGCCTGGCGGCCTGGATTGCCGAGAAGTACCGCGCCTGGACCGACAACAGCGGCGATCCGCGCGATGCGCTGACGACGGACGAGATGCTGGGCAACATCAGCCTGTACTGGTTCACGCGCTGCATTGGCGCGTCCTTCTGGCCCTACTACGCACGCGCGCACGGCCCATGGCCGAACGAGGCGCCGATCCAGGTGCCGACGGCGTACTGCCAGTTTCCGCGCGAGATCCTGCGCCCGCCGCGAGAGGCCGCCGCGCGCACTTTCGTGAACATCCGCCGCTGGAGCGTGATGCCCCAAGGGGGGCACTTTGCGGCCCTGGAGCAGCCCGCCGCCCTGGCCGATGACATCGCAGCGTTCTTCCGCGGCGGCGACTTGTCCTGACCCGTGAGCCCAGCGCGCGTGCCAGGTACCTCCCAGCCGCGCCCGATTGACGTCTTGCTTGCAGAAGCATCGGCTTCCGAAGCTGCCAGAGACTGGCCCTTGCGTCGGACACAATCGGCCAACGTTGTTCCAACCTTTGTCCCCGCCATGACCCTGATCGACACCCCTCTGGAAACACTGCGTCTCACAAGCCCCGAGCCAGGCCTGTTGGTCATTGAATTGAATCGGCCGCAGGCGGCCAACGCCTTCAACACCGCGATGGCGGGCGAGCTGCTGCACGTGTTTGCCGCGCTGGAGGCCGATCCGGGTGCCTACCGCTGCGCCGTGCTCACCGGCGCGGGCGAGCGGGCGTTCTGCTCGGGGGCCGATCTCAAGGAGCGCGACGGGATGACCGACGAGGACTACGAGCGGCAGCACTACCTGTACGAACGGATGATCCGGCAGATCATCGAATGCCCGATCCCCCTGATCGGACTGGTCAACGGCGCGGCCATCGCAGGTGGCCTGGAGCTGGCGCTGGCCTGCGATTTCATCGTCGCGTCGGACACGGCCCGATTCGGTTTCACCGAAGTCACGCGCGGCATCATGCCGGGTGCTGGTGGCACGCAGCAGCTTCCGCGGGCCATTGGCGTGCGCCAGGCCAAGGAGTTGATTTTCACGGGCGAGGTGTTCGATGCCAATGAGGCCCTGCGCCTGGGTCTGGTGAACCGGGTGCATCCCCTGCCGCAGTTGCGCGACGCCTGCATGGCCCTGGTGCAGCGCATCCTGGCCAATGCGCCGATTGCGGTGCGCCAGGTCAAGAAGGCCATTTCGCATGGCGCCCAGATGGACCTGCGCTCGGCGCTGTTTTTCGAGATCGAAGCCTACAGCCGCGTGATCGGAACAGCGGACCGCATGGAAGGCATACGGGCCTTCAACGAGAAGCGCCCACCGCGTTTCAGCGGCCGTTGAGCGGGCCCCCGGGGGGATTCTTGGTGCTTTTTCGCCTTAAGCGATCGTCGAATATGGATGGTTTGCTACTAAATATGTAGTATCGCGACGATGCCCAGGCCCAGGCCGATCGCGCCCATGGCAAACATGCCGTATTCCAGCCAGCGCTTCTTGGTCAACAAGGCGATGGCGGCCAGCGCAATTGAAACCTGCAATCCGGTGGTGGCCTGGGCCCAGCGGTGGTGTTGGTGCAGCTGCTCGTCGCTGCGGCGATCCCATGCGGTGGCTTCGGCTTCGAGCTTTTCGGCGGCCAGCTTGATCTCCGCCTTCTCCTTCTCGTAGCGGTCGATCTTGGCCTGGTACTTGGCGCGCTCGGTTTCGCCGGGGGTGAGGTCGCGCGACACCTCAGCCAGCGACTGCTTGGTGCTCTTGGCCTGAAAGTAGTTCCACTGGTTCGACGCCTCGGTCTTCTTCAGCGCCGCGTTGTTCTTGAACAGGCCGGCGTTGGCCTGGGTGGCCCCGCCCATGTACGAAAAGAGCGCACCCACGGTGGCAGCGACCGCGGTGAACAGCGCCACCTGGCTGGTGAGGCTGCGGCCGCCAATGCCATGGTGTGCCGTGGGTGATGTCTGGTGGGCTTCGTGCTGGACGGCGTGCTCGATTTCGTGATCGTGCGGCCCATGAACGTGAAAACTTCCGGATGACATGGATGAAGGTGCCTTGATTCTCAGGAGATGTCGACAAGCGGGCTTGGCGCGCCGTTTTCCAAGCGAACGAAATCAAAGGACAGGCCATTGTCGGGCTCTTGGGCCTGTCGATCGGTCTCGTGCCAGGTCGGGCCGAAGTCGGGCGCAAAGGCGTCGCCTTCATACACCGCATGGATCTCGGTGATCTCTGCGCTGTGCGCGTGTGGCAGCGTTTGCTGGTACACCTTGGCGCCGCCGATCACCCAGATGTCCGGCGCCCCCTGCACGCCAGGCAACTGCAGGGCCTGGCGCAGCGAGCTTGCTGACAGGGCGCCATCGGCCTGCCACCCCGCCTGACGCGTCATCACCACGTTGATGCGGCCCGGCAAGGGCCGAAAACGCGGTGGCAGCGATTCCCAGGTCTTGCGGCCCATCAGCACCGGGCAGCCCAGGGTCTTGGCTTTGAAATGGGCCAGATCGGCCGGCAGGTGCCACGGCAGGCGTCCCTCGACACCAATCACGCCATTGGCTGCGCGCGCCAGGATCAGGTGCAGGCGCGGCGGGCGTGCGGGCGCACCGCCATGGGCGTCGGCCCCGGAGGTGACATCGGTCACAGGTGGCGCATGGATGCCCACGTGCCCACTCACACCGCCACCGGTGCCTTGATCGCGGCGTGATGCTGGTAGTTCACCACGTCGAAATCGTCCAGCTCGTAGTCGAACAGGCTTGGCGGGCACCGCCGGATCGCCAGGCGCGGCGCCGGGTAGGGTGTGCGCGACAACTGCTCGCGGCATTGGTCCATGTGGTTGCTGTAGATGTGGCAGTCGCCACCGGTCCAGATGAAGTCGCCCACGTCCAGATCGCACTGCTGCGCCACCATGTGCGTGA